>NZ_JBBCZC010000001.1:0-212181 GCF_037144575.1 Sporosarcina sp. USHLN248 | reverse complement strand
GTGCGCCTGGAACGGAAAGCGACGGTTGTCAGGGATTCCCCATTTATTCTCCAACCAGAAAGGGACTATCACAGAAAATCAGTTTTCACTGACTTTCTGGACAGCCCCTTTTTTCATGAAACTTTCCATTTCTTATAACGTAGATGCATATAAGCATAATTTGTTCTGCCGATGCACGAACTGAAATTGGAAGGAGTAAAAATCTATGCCATCTACAAAAACAAATTGGTTAACTGGAATTGGCTTTTTACTTGTTATGATTGCAGTCGCTCTTCTTATTTTCCTTTCTATTAAAATCTCTTTTTGGCATGGCCTTATTGCATTTGTTCTCCTAACCATTTTGTCAATTGTGTTATGGGTAAAGGCATATAATATGGAGACAAAAAGAAAAGAAGAACAAGAAGAATTCCTTATGTCATTTCAGCCTGACAACGTCAAAAAAGATTTTGCTCAAGCTTATACTTCATACGATCTCCTTTCAAGAATTGCAATCGATGATGTAAAAAGGAAAATTTATATGTGGGCGCCAAAACGAAAAAATGGCAACATCATTACAGAACCCTATTACCGTATGCCCTATACTATTTATGAATATGATTTTGAAGATCTATATGACGTAAAAATGACCGAATATGGCCGCAACCAATTGAAATTCGTAGAAGGTTCAAAGACGGCAGAAGATAATAAAGTAGAAACGATGGAACTTTTACTGCAATTTAGTGATACGATTTATCCGTTTCATTTATTGCGCTTCTATCACCGGCCGCACAATGCATTAAATACGAACAGTGCGGAATATGACAGATATAAACGAGAATTTGAATATTGGTACTCAATACTTCAAATGATTATTAATGATCAACCGATCACTGAACAGGAGCATCGTCTTGTAGAAATAAAAAATTATGACGCCGATGAAAACAGTCCTTTTGATAGCAATGCTTGTAAAGAAAGCGAAGAATTTTCTCGTTCCGAAAACTTTAAAATATACTCCGAAAGAGAAAAACATCCCGAATTTGAAATAGAAGAGGAATACAAGCTCTCTTTTAATGAACAGGATATTGGATCAGACTTACAATTAAATGATAACCAAAGTTCCGAGGACCATAAGATAGACTCTGAAAGGAGACCTCAATCTTATTTTGAAAAAATTGTAGAGCAAAACCGAAAAGCTATGGGAAATCAATCAGACAGCAATGACTGAGTGCTATTGTGTTAGTGCGGCTCATCAGATATTATAGAATTAAGTTTATTTTCAAATTTAGAAATGAGGGGTTCCTTGTGCCTTCCACCCAGTCGAAATGGTATATTAAATTAGGATGTCTTTCACCGATCATCGGCATATTGGCGCTAATCTATCTGTTGAATCAGCAAATCTATTTGCCTGGATATATCATTTTCTTCATTTTTTTTGGTCTCGCTGTCCTATTTCTCTATCTTTCGAATCAGTCAGAGGAAAAAGAAAAGAAAAAGCAAATTGATCATTTACAGTCAATCGTGCCAAAAGATACTTCTTATGTAGAATCGCATGCGTTCATTTCTTATGATTTGCTGTCAAAAATAGCAGTTGATGAGAAGAAACGCCGAATTTATTTTTGGTCTCCGGTTCAAAGTGGACAAGCTCCTGTTAAGAGAGCGTACCTTAATATGCCTTATGACATTTCAAGCTATCGCTATGAAAATTTATTGGCAATAGAAATATATGAAAATGGTATGCTTCAAAAAGGGGCAATAAATCAAAATGAAAAAACTGGAGAGAAAATTACTGCTTTAGGTCAAACAATCGATCACCAGCAACAAAGCTTTTCCAAACTAAGAAAAGTAATCCACCGCAAAGTCTCTACACTTGAAATGAAAATTATAATAGATGATGCAAAACAGCCAGTTCGAGTGATTCGTTTTTATTCTAATATCGATAAACGGTTGAAAAAGGATTCATCCGAATACATAGCAATTAAAAAAGAAGCTGATCATTGGTTGCACTTGCTCACTTTCCTTATGGAACAAAGCGAATAAATATCGGCACACTCTCTACTTAAACTAAACTTTATTAATATGGCGTTGAAACAGATTTTGTTTCAACGTTTTTTCATGGAGAGCTATTCATTATTAAATAGAATCCTCTCTTCTCTATTTTCAATGATTCTATTGTGTTCTCCATTTCGCATATAGTAATATAGAATCAACTATGTCTGATAAGTTGAAAATATATGAAAATGGAGTTGTGATATGGTGATTTCAAACCGGTTGAAAGACATGCCCCCCCACTTTTTCTCATCCTTGGTTAAAAAAGTAGAAGCTGCAAAAGCAAATGGACAAGACGTGATTAATTTAGGCAGAGGAAACCCTGACCAACCTACTCCTCCTCATATCGTCCATGCACTACAGCAAGCTGCGGAGCGTCCAGAAAATCATGGATATTCTCCTTTCAAAGGGATATATGAGCTGCGGAAAGCAGTAGCCGATTTTTATAAAAGAGAATATGGCGTAAATGTCGACCCTGAAACAGAAGTAGCCATTTTAGGGGGTTCAAAAATCGGCTTAGTTGAATTGCCTTTAGCAATCATGAATGAAGGAGACCTTCTACTTCTTCCCGATCCAGGTTATCCAGATTATTTATCGGGTGTTAGTTTAGCCAATATTCGGTATGAGACGATGCCTTTGCTTGAAGAAAATGATTTCCTTGTAGATTTCAATTTATTATCGGACGACCAGAAGAAAGCTGCAAAAATGATGTACTTAAACTATCCGAATAACCCTACAAGCGCAACAGCAACCATTCCATTTTTCGATGAGGCGATCTCCTTTGCAAAAGAAAATGACATTTTCATTTTGCATGATTTCGCATATGGTGGAATCGGTTTTGACGGAGAAAAACCGGTCAGCTTCTTACAAGCAGAAGGAGCAAAAGAAGTTGGAATTGAAATGTACACACTTTCTAAAACGTATAATATGGCTGGCTGGAGAGTCGCTTTCGCTGTCGGCAATAAAGAAATGATCGAAGCAATAAACCATTTGCAAAGTCTTTTATTCATCAGCATATTTCCAGGTATACAATATGCCGCCATTGCAGCATTGACTGAAAGCCAACAATGCGTGAAAGATTTGACAGCACTTTATGAGAAGCGCAGAAACGTGTTAATTTCCGAATGCAGAAGAATCGGCTGGGATATAAAAGCCCCTAAAGCTTCTTTCTTCGCTTTTCTTCCAGTTCCAGCCGGCTATACAAGCGAAGGATTCGCTGATCTCTTACTGCAAAAAGCGGGCGTTGTCGTAGCATCCGGCCATGGATTTGGGAAACACGGTGAAGGATATGTCCGTGTCGGCCTATTAGAAAGCGAAGAACGGATTCGGGAGGCTGTTAGCAGGATTGAATCTTTAGGGATATTTCAATCCATTAAAGCATAAACAAAAGCATAACGGTGCATAGATGGCACCGTTATGCTTTTGTATTTTTAATGAAAACCAATATGAACGGAATCTGCAATGCGACGATAGCCGATTTCCATATAAATTTTATTTGAAGTCGGATTCAGCATATCGGTATAGAGGACACAATAGTCAAATTCCTTCAATAGCTCCTTCGACCCGGCAGCTACCATCGTCCGAGCATATCCTTTTTTTCTCTCTTCTTTCGGTGTAAAAACAAGTGATACAGTAACACTATGCTTTGTTGGACGGGATTTTTTCATCATCGAAACAGTTTTCTTACCATCTTCAAAAAGAAATACTTCCCTCTCTTTAACAAACGTTGCAACTCTTTCTTTCACGATAGATTCGGGAGACTGCGGTAAATTTGTATCCTGTTCAAATAACGAAAACCATTTTTCGATGAGTGGGATATCTTTTTCTTCCGCGTACCTCCAGTTCCCCGGACTGGCCTCAAGCGATTCATTTACCTCGTCCAAACGATAGATTCCTTGGTCCATTAAAACTGAATGTGACTTTCCTGTTTTTCTTTCCCATTGCTGTGCAAATGAAAAAGCCCACGGTTTTAAACTTATAACGGACGGCACTTCAACCGCATTCATTAGAAGCTGCACTGCAATAAATTCAGTAATTCTCTCCACATTTTCTTCATCTACAATTATTAAATTAAGAGGATGCGGCCGCGTCATTTGCAGCAATGCAACTACTTGGCCATCCTTTTCTACAGTCGCCATAAAGGGATCTGCATACTTGCCAGCTTTAATGGCTTGCAATACGCCATAAAACAGACTGAACACATCTTCCTGCATTTCTACGATAGGTTCCGCTTTCAATGCAAACTGTTCTGCATCCTCATACCGATAGAATTTCATCGCCATTCCCCATTTCCTTTTTCAGAATTATACATGTAGAGAGAAGAATTGTCACGATTGTTTTAAAAAAATAAAAAAGGACTGTCTGATAACCGTCAAAATATAATAGATAAAGGTGAAAGTTCATTTTTGTATTTTTTGTCGTTGTTGCAATTTGTATATACCTTCTGTAGAGATGGAAATGGATGACTTTTATCGTCATCTTCAAATTAAGCATCTACCCAACAGCAACAGTAACAGGATTTTAGTATCAAAAAAGAGCCATCTACAAAGTCAATTATTACTGACTTATTGATAGCTCCTTTACAACTATGTAATACGTCACCAGAGAATCGGTTTTTGCACCATTAACCATAGCATGATCAGCATAAGCGCAATATAGATCCAAGACGTCCGGTTTAAGCGCGATAAAATGCTCTCTTTATTAAAACCCGGCTCATTGTAATTTCTTAATACTCGTGTAAAGCCGGTCGAAAGAAAAACGCCGGATAGCAACAAGACGACCAATGTCGCAATTACCCATGGTGTGTGCCAAGGCCAAGGCCCTATTAAAATGAGCAATGCTCCTGAAACGACTAGCATATGTCCAGCATGCATAACGATTCTAATGGTGACCCGAATGATATTCAAAAAAGCTTCTTCACTTGTTGACTCGGCGCTTCGCAGACGCTTAATGATCGGCACTAATAGAAATAGCGGACCGATTGCAATTACCGCGGAGACGACATGGATAAAGACGATCGTTCCGTAGATCGTTTTCATTTCAATTTATCATTTCTCTACCGGGCTAAATTCATGAACCCAGACGGACATTTTCGGTATCCACGGCATTTTCGGATGTAAAGCAAGGATCGATTGCTTATATTGTTCCAAGTTGGCGTATCCTTCACGCTTCGCATCCTCATCCGTTAGTTCACCTAATGTTTGAGCATACAGCTTATCTACTTTGAACTCTTTCCCTTCCAAGACCATAATCTCTCCAGGATAAGCGTAGACACCGTTTCTCCGTGTTGCTGTTTTTTCGCCATTTAACACTTTTTGTACATCTGCAGGCACTGTCACTAATCTTTCTACTGAACAAGTTTTCTCAGGATAATTTGACATTACAATCTCTCCTTATGAAGTTCTCTTACCATTTTAACATGTTTCTCAGAAAATACCTCTTCCGTCCTAAAAAATCCATTACCTATATCATGTCATTTTGTAATCATATAGATAGAAGATGACACAATTGCGGAGGGATTATATGCAATTGCTCAGCATCATTTTAATCGGCATTGCAGCAAACCTTGATAATTTGGGAATCAGTGTTGCTTATGGATTAAAATCAAACAGGATTCCAATTATCTATAATAGTATTATTTCACTCATTTCTATGCTTTGCGCGTTTGTCTCTATACAATTAGGCAACTTTTTATCCCATTATCTTACAAATAGTGCAGCGAATATGATTGGCGGCATACTGCTCATAGGGCTTGGCGTTTCGTTAATTATTGCATCGCTGCGTACGCTGAAAAAAGAACAACCTCAATCTATTGCAGAGGTGAAGGATATTACATTGAAAGAATCCATACTATTAGGTTTTATCTTATCTTTCAACTGCTTGACTATTGGCTTTAGTGCAGGTATTACTGGTGTATCAGCTTTGTTCGCATCGATATCAATCGGATTATTTTCATTCTTATCGGTTCTTATTGGAACTTGGATCGGCTATCGGATCGGCAATTCATTGTTCGGCAAATATACAGATATATTCGCTGGTGCATTGCTTATATTCATCGGCGTCTATGAAATTTTTATATAATGAAGCACGAAGCCCCTCTCTGCTCCGAATCGAAGCTGTGGAGGGGCTTTTCCTTATTCAGTTACTTCAATTGTAACCGTCTCATGTTCATGTAAATCTTCATCGTCTTTCACATGTATTTGTACTTTATAAGTGCCTGCTTGATCGAATTGGTAGGAAGCTTTATATTCTCCAGCAGAAGATTCAGACGCATCGGCCCATTCATGTTTTCCATTTTCTTCAGCATCGTTCCAAATTTCATAGCGGACATTGAGATTTTCCATAGGCTTCTCTTCCATTTGTATATGGGTTGTTAAATCGATTTCTTCCCCTGTTGTAACGCCGTCAAGTTCATTGAAATGCATAGAAAATCCTTCTGCATGACCGTGATCATGTTCTTCGCCGCTATTTTCATAATGACCGCCATTGCCAACTGTCACTTCTTTGACAGGCATTGTATGCAATTGTTTCGCGGTTACATGGACTTGCACGTGAAATAAACCGTCATGATCAAAGGAGGTTTCAGCTGTATATGAACCATCTTTTTCATTTGTTGCCTCAATTTTATACGATTCGTCTTTTTTTCCTTCCTCCCAAATTTCATAGACAACCTCATCTGCATCAGCAACTTTTTCATCGCCATACGTGACGATTGCTTCCATTTGTACAGTATCTCCCACTTCGACTTTCTCAGTAACAGTCAAATCGACTTCAAGTGGGTATACTTCTACATCTGCATCTGCATTGTTTTCTTCTTTCGAACTGCATGCCGACAAAATGAGCAGTAGCAGTACTGTAAGTATTCCAAGCGTTTTTTTCTTCAATCAACTCTTCCTCCCGTTTCGCTTAACGAAATGTTGTATATTCAGTATGATAATATAAGGTAATTTTGAAGTAATTGTGAAGTTGGCGCCTTCATATTATTTTCACATATCCAAACGATAATAATACTAAAGAAAATTATGGATAGGAGTCGTTTGAATGCATCCATATACAATACTCATTATTGATGATGAACCACAAATGCGGCAACTAATTAGAACTTTCTTGGAAAAGGATGGTTATGAGGTTGCAGAGGCTACAGATGGTGCCCATGCACTTTCCTTAATTGATAGCGTACGTCCCCATTTGTGCATTGTGGACATAATGATGCCATTCATGGATGGCTTCACTTTTGCACAAGAACTAAACAAAGATCATGACATTCCCATTATTTTCTTATCGGCAAAAGGTGAAGAATGGGACAAGATTCATGGTTTGAAATTAGGCGGCGATGATTATATTGTCAAGCCTTTTATGCCCGGAGAGTTACTTGCTCGCATCGAGTCTGTCTTGCGCAGGAGCTATCGGTCTACTGTAACCGACAGTCTTCAAATCGGGCCTTTAGTCATTGATCCACACGCACATACCGTCACGCTAAATGATGAGCCTTTGTCATTGACGCTGAAAGAATTTGGTGTCCTCCAAACATTGGCGAAAAACAAAGGGAGAGTATTTTCCAGGGAACAGCTATTGCACATCGTTTGGGGTGAAGATCACCAAAGTACAGACAGGACAGTTGATACACATATTAAAACATTGCGCTTAAAAATGGGCGAATATGGCCAAATGATTGAAACAGTATGGGGAATCGGCTATAAATTCGAGGTACGCTAATGAATATGACTTTGAGTAAGAAAATACTCACTCTGCTCATCTCAAGTATCGCCTTTACGATTCTTTTTTCGTTTTTTTTCATCCATTTCCTCTATACGAAGCTATACCTCGATAGTATTGAACAATCGATCATCTATCAAGGTCAACGGACTGCTTCACACTATCACTACGGAGAATTAACAGATGAAATTATCGAGAAAATTCAGTGGTATAATGTCGTTTCCGAATATGAAATTATAGTCGTTGATCGCTTAGATGACTTATCATCCTACTTTCCATATAAAATTAACTATGAAAATTTGGTTGACGAAGATGACAAGAGCATTTTGGAAACAGGCTCTTACGTCATGAAAGAAGGATATGTACAAGAATTGGATCGTGAAATTTTAGGTGCCATCTTCCCGATTAAAGGAGAAAATGGGCTCATTGGATTCATCTATATTTACGTTCCTTTAGCTGCGATTCAAGATGTATTCCGAGAGAGCATTCCGTTATTAGTAATTGTAGGGACATTATTTTTCTTCATTTTATTTTTGGCGATCAACCGAGTATGGCAATCCCTTTTTAATCCTTTACGAGAGCTGCAGCAACTATCTGCAGAAGTGTCGAAAGGCAATTACAGTCGAAGAATTGAAACGAACCGTCACGATGAAATCGGGCAGCTTACGCATGCTTTCAATTTGATGAGCTTATCTCTTGAGGAGCAAGAGAAGCGAAAAAAAGAATTTACATCGAATATTGTCCATGAGCTACGGACGCCTTTAACCTATATCGGCGGTTATACTCATGTACTCAAGGAAAAAATTTATACTTCGCCTGAAGAAGCGAAAGAATATTTGACGACAATCGAAAAAGAAACGAATCGGTTGAACAAGCTCATCAATGATCTTGTTGAACTGAACCACCTACAGGAAGAGCTCTATAAAATCATCCCTGCTCCGATTGCCGGGGCTCAGCTAGTAAAGGATACACTCGAATTATTCGCAATACATGTGAAAGAAAAAGAGATTACTTTGCAGTTGGATATAGACGAAGACGTCATCCTCATGGGTGACCTGCAACGCATTCAACAAGTTTTTTACAATACGATTGACAATGCAATAAAATATTCAACAACAGAAGGAACTGTCTTTATTTCTTTGAAGCAGAATGGCAAGAAAATTGAATATCAAGTTACGAATGACGGCATTGCCATCGATAAAAAAGACATTGACAGAATCGGGGAACGTTTCTTTCGCACCGATAAAGCGCGGAACCGTTCGACTGGCGGCACTGGTTTAGGGCTTTCCATCGTGAAGGAAATTGTTCGCCTTCACGGAGGGAAAATGACCATTGAAAGCGATAGCTCCTCCGGCACGACAGTGAGGATAGACTTTATCGGCTTATTAGATGAACAGAAAGATGGGAAAACAAATTGAAGAAATATAAATGGGTTTTACTATTAACTTCTTCGCTTCTTTTGTTTGCGTGCAACACTTCAGTAAAAACAGGACGGCAAGTTGAATCTTTTTCATTTACAGATCAAACGGGCAACCCATATGGTTCAGAAGATCTTAAAGGGAAAATATGGGTGGCAGATTTCATTTTCACACAGTGCAAAACAGTATGCCCCCCTATGACATTTGAAATGGCGGAGCTGCAAAAAAAGTTTAAGGATCAAGGAATGGATACTATTGAATTCGTCTCTTTCACTGTCGATCCAGACGTTGATACACCCGAAGTATTAAAAGAATATATCGATCAATATACGGATGATGACGACAATTGGCATCTATTAACGGGATATTCTCAAAATACTATTGAACAGATTGCGCTTAACCAATTTCAAACGATTGTCCAAAAACCAAATAACTCGTCACAAGTTATCCATGGAACAAATTTTTATCTAATCGACCAAAACGGCTATATAGTCGATGAGTATAATTTAGTTGACGAGTCATTTTCCGACCGAATGATGGATGACATTCGTCGTCTTCAAAAATAATGAGCACAATTGATTTGGCAGTGAAAAAACTGTTACGATGTAGGGAATGATATAATCGAAGGATTTTGCATATCGATTCAAATCCAACGAACTCTCACGGTAAAGGAGGATGCTTCCGCTGAATAAAGATAAGACGATCATCTCTACCTTGTCCTATTATACGGTCGAAAGGTCAATTGACTGGTTCCAGCAAAAACATCGCCAATCAAATTTTATGATCCTTCTGTATGTGGATGCCGTTACTACACCTAAGCACCACTTTCCTTTGGAAAATATCCAAGATATGTCCTTTAAAGCCTTTTCAAACGGGACCGGTCTTTTCTATTTGCACACAAATCAAGGTGTCTTCACATATGGTGTCGAAAGAGATCCAATGGATTTCATCAAGGCGTATCGGAGATTAAAAGGCGATCAATACATCTAATCCATCTACTTTTTGTTTATCCTACCTACTTTTGAGGTATACATACAACAAACGATGTAGGAGGGTATATACATGACTATGAAACGAATTGTAGAAAATGCAGTACAAGCTAAACAGGAAATTGAAAATTTAACAACTCAAGGATTTACTCATGACGACATTTACATTTTTGCGCACGATAAAAAGCGTTCGGATGATATTACCGATGCACTTGATACAGAAAAGGTCGGCATGAAGGAACAAGGTTTTCTTGACAGCATGAAAAATATGTTCACTTCACGCGGCGATGAACTCCGCAGTAAAATGGAAGCGGCTGGCTTAACTGCAGAAGAAGCAGCAGACGCTGAGCGTGAGCTTGACCATGGAAAGTTAGTAATCATCGCGAAAAAATAAGTGTAATGGGGTGCCTCGTTTAATTGCGAGGCTCTTTGTTTTGCTTTCTTTTACACAAATGAACCTACTTTCGGTATGATATATATTGAAAGCAGGTGGATTCAATGGAGAATAAATTATGGAAGATTGGCTTTTTTACAGGGCTGACCTCTTTCGTGCTGCTTATATTAGGCGTGCGTACTTTGTTAGGTGTCGATTTAGGCGTGAAAAACTATTTGGCCTTCGGTGTGTTCAGCCTGACAGTCGGTATTTTAGCTGCACTCTTGTTGTTCTATAAATTAAAAACAGCATTTTATATTTTTCTAATCGCCCTCTTTTTAGGGTTTGCTGAGTTTTTTAGAAGCATCATAATGGATACGGATGGTATGGGCGATTTATTGGGGATATTGTCACTATTCATCATCTCAACTTTTGGCTTGGGCATTGCCGCGATTGTTCAAGCAGTCCTTTATTTGTTGCGCAAAAACAAAGAAAATCCGAATTGAATGGTAGACAAGCGTCGAACTACTTGTCTCAGTTTGTTAGCAACGAAGAGTTCGATTCGCATTAATTTCTGCGCCCTTTGCGGATATTAAGGCTCTGTAATGTCGCCCACTTAGACTACTTTCAAGTCAAGCGTTTTTTGAACCAAGCTGATCAAACACTTATTCCAAAACTACAAGCCCCTATAAGACAGTAGACAAGCATCGAGCTGCTTGTCTTTTTGTCTTGTTTTGTCGAAATAATGAAAAAACATTGAAAATGAATCTTTTACATACTATAGTTAAGTTCGGGGGGAGAAATAAAATAGAAAGGGGTATTGTTTATGGCGAGAAGAATAGCCGAGCCTTATAAGATTAAGAGTGTAGAAACATTATCGATGCTTTCATATGATGAACGTAAAGAATCTCTTAATCGTGCAGGCTATAACACTTTTTTAATAGACTCAGCGGATGTCTATATCGACTTGCTGACCGATAGCGGTACGACCGCAATGAGCGATGAGCAATGGGGAGCGCTAATGACTGGCGACGAAGCATACGCGGGAAGCAAAAGTTGGAAAAGGTTAGAGTCTGCGGTACGTGAAGTTTACGGGTATCAATATGTTTTGCCGACCCACCAGGGGCGAGGGGCAGAAAATATTTTATCCCAATTGAAAATTAAACAAGGCGATTACGTACCTGGAAATATGTATTTCACAACGACAAGAGCCCATCAGGAAATGAACGGAGCCACTTTCGTCGATATCATTATTGACGAAGCGCATGATCCCGCTGTCGATCATCCTTTTAAAGGGAATGTCGATATTGGGAAACTGCAGTCTTTGATCGATAAAGTGGGGGCAGACAAAATCCCATATGTTTGTGTTGCAGTAACGGTCAACTTAGCCGGCGGGCAGCCCGTCAGCATGGAGAACTTGAAAGAAGTCTATGAATTGTGCAAAGCACATAAAATCGATGTAATGTTTGACGCGACACGTTGTGTTGAAAATGCTTACTTTATTAAAGAACGTGAAGACGGTTACGAAGATCGTACTGTCGCAAGCATCTTAAAAGAAATGATGTCCTACTCGGATGGCTGTACGATGAGCGGCAAAAAGGATTGTCTCGTTAATATTGGTGGCTTTTTGGCGATGAATGATGAAGAGCTCTATATCCGTTCACGTGAACTTGTCGTTGTGTACGAAGGAATGCCTTCATATGGCGGCATGGCCGGACGCGATATGGAAGCGATGGCGATTGGCATCCGTGAAGCCGTAGATGACCATTACATCGCACACCGGATCGGCCAAGTGCGTTACTTAGGCCAACAGCTCATCGATGCAAACATCCCGATCGTCCAACCGATCGGAGGCCATGCTGTTTTCCTTGACGCACGTGCATTTTTGCCGCATTTACAGCAGGAGGACTTTCCGGCACAAGCATTGGCGGCAGCACTCTATTTGGATTCCGGCGTCCGCAGCATGGAACGCGGAATCATTTCAGCAGGCAGAAACAATGAAACTGGCGAGCATAATAAGCCATATTTGGAATTAGTACGCTTAACGATTCCCCGCCGCGTTTATACAAATAATCATATGGATGTCGTAGCAGATTCTATAATCGAATTATATGAAAAGAGAGAGACGATTTGTGGATTGAAAATGGTATACGAACCTCCTACACTTCGTTTCTTTAATGCAAGATTCGCTCCGCTTTCGGAAAACGGCGAACTGATTAGCGAAGAAAACCGGAAAATGACCATCAATTAAAGAAAAACCGAGTGCCTGCTTGAAGGGCACTCGGTTTTTTAAGCTTTCGCTTTTTCTTTTTTTATTTGCTTGCTTCGCAATTGACCACAAGCTGCATCAATATCCGTGCCATGTTCCAAGCGCATGCCACAGTTAATGCCTTTCTTTTTCAACGTTTCATAAAACACCTTAATATCTTCAGACTTGCTTCTCCGATACTGGTCATGCTCGTCGACAGGATTATACGGAATCAAGTTCACATATGACAAGTGACGTTTGTTTTGTAGCAACTTCGCCAATTGCAGGGCTTCTTCAACATGGTCATTGACGTCTTGAAGCATAATGTATTCAAATGTAATTCTTCGATTTTTTGATTCCAAATAATAATCAATCGCTTCCATCAATTTTTCGATTGGATACGCCTTATTAATTTTCATAATTTGTGTTCTCAGTTCATTATTCGGTGCATGGAGCGATACAGCCAGGTTAATTTGAATATCTTCCTCAGCGAATTCGCGAATTTTGGGAGTGAGACCGCTCGTTGATACTGTTATATGACGCGCTCCAATTGACAATCCTTTTTGGTCGTTGACGACACGCAAGAAATTCATCAAATTCGTGTAATTATCAAATGGCTCGCCAATCCCCATGACAACGATATGGCTGACACGATCACCGTTACCTGCCTCATCAAGATGCTGCTGCACTTTCATAATTTGGCCAACTATCTCTCCTGCATCCAAATCACGGCTCTTTCTTAATAATCCGCTCGCACAGAAGCTGCAGCCAATATTGCAGCCGACTTGTGTTGTCACACAAACCGAATAGCCATACGGGAACTTCATTAGCACCGTTTCAATCAAGTTGCCGTCCATCAATTTAAATAAGAACTTGATCGTTCCATCTTCAGAAACTTGCTTAACTGCTTGCTCTAATGTTTGAATTGTAAAGTTCTCTTCCAATAGCTGGATACATTCTTTATTTATATTCGACATGTCCGCAAACGATTGAACTCTCTTTTTATAAAGCCAATCCCAAACTTGCGCAGCACGAAACTTTTTTTGTCCTTGATCCATCAACCATTCCGTCAGTTGATCTAACGTCAATCCGTAAATTGATTTTTTCATGTCAATTCCTCACTTATCAGATTTGCATTCAGTCAGTATAGCATAATGAAGTGGATATGGAAAGCTGCGAGTTGAATGGCTTGCTTACTCTATGCGTAACTTCCTAATGATTTTTTCAAGCTACAAGCGATGCCTCGTGTTTCGGACCGTTTTATCAGCAGTCGCCTATCATTTCAAGTACAGCTTGACTCTGGTGCATTCAAACCTTCCTTCCAAATAAAAAACTACAGCTCAGCTTGTTGACAAACGCTCGCATACTGTGAATCGAACAGCGAAGGGTTCGATTTGCCGTATTTCTGTGTTCTTTGCAGAAATTAAGGCACCTCTAGGACGTGGCGTTCTTAGGTTGCCTTCCTTGGCAAGCGTCTTCAAGCCAAGATAGGAAAACCCCTATCTCATGACTACAAACCTTAAAAAGACTGTAGACAAAGTGAAAAAGTACTCAGTCTACAGTCTGAAACTGCAGCTATATAAGCATGCAGTTCATTTTCCATTTCTATTCTGTTCCGCCATTGCGCGATCCTGTTTGATCTTCATTGTTAATACAAAAACATTCATCAACGTCAGAACAGTGAACATTATCGCGATGCCTGTTTGGCCTTTCGAAAAACGGTCAATTGCAAAATAACCTAAAAAGATAATTAACGCTACGTCTATGAACTTTGGAAAATTCATTCAAATGCAACCCTTTCCATTGAACTGCTCTCATTATAGCAGTTTTTGAACAGACAAGTCGCCTATGTTTTTAAGATGCAGCTGCAACCGTTCATACAGAATAGCCATTTGGTCGTTGGTACCAACAGTAATCCTTAAGTATCGCTCGATCCTCGGACTGTTAAAGTGACGGACTAAAATTCCATCATTCTTCAAGCGCACCGACAATTCCTCTGCATCAGCTGTTAGATGAGTAGCGAAAAGGAAATTCGTTTGAGATGGGAGCACATCGAACCCTAATTCCGTCAAACGTTTTTTCGCTTGTTCTCTCGTTACTAAAATTGCTCTCCTCGTCTTCTCGAAATAGACCTGATCTTTAAACGATGCTTCCGCTGCAACCATTGCGAGCCGATCGATCGGATAGGAATTAAAAGAATCCTTGACACGGGTTAACGCTTCCATTAAAGACGGATGACCGATTGCAAAGCCAACACGCATTCCTGCCAACGATCTTGATTTGGACATTGTCTGAACGACTAAAAGATTGTTATATTTGCGAATAAGTCCGACCGCAGAAGCGCCTGCAAAGTCGATATACGCCTCATCGATCACAACTACCCTCCCTCGATTCTCTTCCACAATATGCTCGATGTATTTTAGGTCTATATATAAACTTGTTGGGGCATTCGGATTTGGAAAAATAACACCGCCTTCCGATTGATAAAAAGATTCTATCGGCAAAGTAAAATCCTCATTTAAAGGAACTGCCTCATAAGGAATATTAAAAAGCTTTGCATATACTGGATAAAAGCTATAGGTTATATCCGGGATACGAATTGTCCGGCCCGGCTCAAAAAATGCCATAAAGGAAAATGCGATCACTTCATCCGAACCGTTTCCGACGAACACTTCATCATCTTTAACACCATAATAATCCGCTATTGTACTGCGCAGCCGATCTGCAGTCGGTGATGGATAAAGCCGTAAAGCATCACCAGTCTCTCCTCTAATGGCTTCAACTACAGATGGGCTTGGAGGATACGGGTTTTCATTCGTATTCAATTTGACTGTATCCGCTCTATTTAACTGCTCTCCTGGAATATAAGGCATCGCTCGCTTAGCCATACTGCTCCAAAGCTTAACCATTGCGCACCGCTTCTTTCTTCGTCCTTCTCTCCCTTAAGACTGCTTTCACATCTTCAATTGTTACACCGGAAATTTCCATTAGAACGAGCGAATGGTAAAGCAAGTCCGCTATTTCGTTGGATAGCTCGGACTTGTCGCTATTTTTCGCTCCGATGATAACTTCTGCCGACTCTTCTCCAATCTTTTTCAGCACTTTGTCAATGCCTTTTAGGAATAAATACGATGTGTAAGATCCTTCAACAGGGTTCTCCTTGCGGTCTTTTATTTCATCAGCAATCTCATGGACGACATTGCGGATCGAACGCCCCTCGCCGTATAGCGGTGTATAAAAACATGACGTCTCTCCTGTATGGCAAGCTGGCCCGATCGGTTCAACTTCCAGTAAAATTGCATCCCGATCGCAATCAACCGAAATCCTCTTGACGACTTGCCGATTGCCCGATGTTGCTCCTTTATGCCATAGTTCTTGCCTCGACCGGCTGAAAAAATGAGATTCCCCTGTCTCAACTGTCTTCTTCAGTGCTTCGTTGTTCATATAGGCTAACATTAGCACTTCACCGGTACGTACGTCTTGCACGATTGCCGGTATGAGCCCATCGTTATGAAACTGAACATTTTCCATCATACATCCACCTTATCTGCAACGCTGTCATTTACCAAAAATGTCTTTAAATCATTTAAATTAATTTCATTGAAATGAAAAACCGAAGCTGCTAGCGCTCCTGCCGCCTTGCCTTCTGTGAACGCTTCTTGGAAGTGTTCCATTTTACCTGCGCCACCACTTGCAATGACGGGAATATCGACTGCTTCAGCAATCGTCTTTGTCAATTGCAAATCATATCCTTCCTTCACACCATCTTCATCAATACTGTTTACAACAATTTCACCTGCTCCTAAACACGCCCCTACTTTTGCCCATTCGATTGCGTCTACACCACTGTTTTCCATACCGGCTTGTGCGAAAACATGCCACGCGCCGTCACCTGTCCTTCTCACATCCATCGATAAGATAATCCGTTCCGAACCGAAACGTGTTGCTGCTTCGTGTATTAGTTCCGGATTGTGAAGCGCTGCGCTATTAATGGATACTTTATCGGCTCCAGCATTCAACGCTGCTTCAATATCCGTTACTGCCCGAATACCGCCCCCTACAATAAAAGGAATCGGCACTTCCGCTGAGATTTCTGCTATCAGATCCAAAAACATGCCGCGGTTTTGGACAGATGCTGAAATGTCGTAAAACACCAATTCATCCGCACCATCCGCAACATACTTTTTCGCCAAAGAAAGAGGATCCGCAATTTCCTTAACGCCTAAAAAATTCTTACCCTTTACGACTTTGCGATTGTCAATATCCAAACATGGGAGTATTCGGTTTACAGTCATTTCATTCCAACCTCCAGTACTGATCGCAATGCAATTTGTTGTTCATATAGGGCTTTCCCGATAATTGCACCATATAGTTCCATCTCTTTCAGCTTTACAATATCCTGTTCTGATGAAACGCCGCCAGATGCGATCAAATTGACATTTGCTCCTTCATTCATAATCTGCAGTTCATTGAAATTCGGTCCAGACAGCATTCCATCCTTCGCAATATCTGTGTAGACAACCGTTTGAACGCCTGCTGCGGCTAACTTCATCAAAAGGTCTACAGCTTTCACTTCACTGACATTACGCCATCCATCCGTCGCAACGTACCCATTTCGGGCATCAATTGAAACAGCAATCCGATCGCCATATTTCCGAACAGCATCTTCAACGAAATTCGGATCTTTAATAGCTGCAGTTCCGATAATGACCCTGCTCACTCCTAAACGGATTAATGCATCGACCCGATCCATCGAGCGGATGCCGCCACCGACCTGAACAGGGATATTCACTTCTTGAAGAATTTGTTCAATCGTTTTCCGATTGACGAAATCTCCTGTTTTTGCGCCGTCCAAATCGACGATATGTATCCACTCCGCCCCTTGGCTCTGCCACTCTAACGCCATTTTTACAGGCGCATCATGATAAATCGTTTCTCGACCATAGTCTCCTTGAATGAGTCGGACACATTTGCCGCCTCTTACATCAATTGCCGGAAATAATATCATTTCTATTCCCCCTTATAGCACTCCTTTTGTCGATGGAACACCTTTCCTATGCGGATCAATAGTGCTTGCGATCCGCAAGGCTCTTCCGACTCCTTTGAAAATCGATTCGATAATATGGTGGCTGTTCTTTCCATACTTCAAATTAATATGCAACGTTACACCTGCATGTCTCGTGAACGCCAAGAAAAACTCCTCCACCAACTCTGTATCGAATTGACCGACCTTCTCCTTCAAGCCATCCACGTTGTAATGAAGGTATGGCCTGCCGCTAATATCGAGAGAGACCGCAGATAAAGCCTCATCCATCGGCGTAGTCACAGTCGCATACCTTTCAATCCCTTCTTTGCTGCCAATGCTTCGCTGAAACGCCCGCCCTAATACGATACCGACATCTTCCACTGTATGGTGCTGATCTACTTCAAGATCTCCATCGCAAACAACGGTCAAATCAAACCGTCCATGACTCGCAAACAAAACGAGCATATGGTCCAGAAAACCTACCCCTGTCCGAATATTCGTCTGGCCGGTGCCATCGATCGAAAAAAAGAGTTCAATTGACGTCTCCGCAGTTTTTCTCGCAACGCTATGTTGTCTCATTTTCATCCACCCTTACGTATGCTTATTGAATTCGCATGCCCTGCTAATCCTTCCGCTGCAGCCAATTGCACAACGTCCTCCGCAACGATGTTAAAAGCCTCATTTGTAAAATGGATTATGCTTGATCTTTTTACAAAATCATAAACGCCCAACGGAGATGAAAATGCTGCTGTTCCACTTGTCGGCAACGTATGATTCGGTCCAGCCATATAATCCCCTAACGCTTCAGGCGAGTAATTTCCTAAAAAAATCGCACCTGCATTGCAAATTTTAGGCAATAGCTCCATCGGCTTGTTAACCATTAGTTGCAAATGCTCGGGGGCAATGTCATTCAATAGCTGCAAGCTCTCTTCAATAGAGTTCGTAACGATAATTCTTCCCTGAGCCTCAATTGACGATGCCGCAATTGAGGCTCGTTCTAAATTTAGCAACTGCTTTTGCACTTCATTGGAAAGCTTATGCGCAAATTTCTTATTCGTTGTAATGCATATAGCAGTAGCACGCTCATCGTGTTCCGCTTGAGAAAGCAAATCAGCAGCTACGTATTCTACCTTTGCCGTTTCATCTGCTACTATACAAATCTCGCTTGGCCCTGCAATCATATCGATCGCCACATCACCAAATACCCATTTTTTCGCTCGGGCAACATATGCATTTCCTGGCCCTGTAATTTTCATCACTCTTTCTATACTTTCTGTTCCATATGCCAATGCCGCGATCGCCTGTGCACCGCCCATTTTATATACCCGATCGACCCCGGCTTCTTTCGCTGCGACCAAAACGTATGGATTCACTTTGCCATCCGGCTGCGGAGGGGTGGCAATGACAATTTGCTCAACTCCTGCAATTTTTGCAGGCAACGCATTCATTAACACGGTCGAGGGATACGCCGCCTTGCCCCCAGGAACGTAAATTCCGACTCGCTCGATCGGTGTCACTTGCTGCCCTAATAGAACCCCGTCTTTTTCTCCAATAAACCATGAGCGTTCTTTCTGTTCGAAATGAAATGCAGTAATTCTTTCCTTTGCCCGCCGAATCGCAGTACGAAAAGATTCTGAGACAGCTTCATTCGCTTCGATGAACTCATTTTCCGAAACTACAATTTCTGTTAGCAGCACACCGTCAAACTGTTCAGTATAACTATGTAGAGCAGCATCACCCTTTTTCCTCACATTTTCAATGATCGAAAGGACAGTACGATCCAACTCAAAATCTACATCTTGGCTGCTCTTCAGTTTACATTCCTTTAAAAACGTTTCAGTATCGATCACTCTCATATGCGAACCTCCAGCCCTGCATATAAATGTTTCATAAACTGCTGAATTTCATCCGTCTTAATTGCATAGCTCGCTTTATTGACAATCAGCTTTACACTTATATCTACAATATCCGCTAAAACAGTTAAGCCGTTTTCTTTCAATGTCGTTCCTGTTTCAACGATATCGACAATGACATCCGCCATACCTATGAGCGGTGCCAATTCTACTGAACCATTGAGCTTAATGATGTCCGTACGTATATTCATTTCTTCAAAATAAGCTTTCGCTACATTCGGATATTTTGAAGCAACTGATAGATAGGAAGATTCCGTTATTTCAGCGCCTACAAAGCCCGCTACGGATAATTTGCATTTACCAATACCAAGATCCATTAATTCATACACTTCTTTCGGATCTTCCATTAAAACATCTTTTCCGACCAAACCGATATCAGCTGCTCCTTTTTCCACGTATGTTGGCACATCGACCGCTTTAACAAATATCAATTTGATATGCTTACGATCATCCGTAAACAAAAGCTTGCGACTCTCATTATGATAGTCGGGAAAATACAACCCTGTCCGCTCGATTAGCTGAATCGCCTCGTCAGCGACTCTCCCCTTTGCAATTGCGATCGTCAACAGTTTCATATAAAACGTCCCCTTCCACTTTTAACAATGCCAATAAATCATCCAATTTGTAAAACATGATTTCTGTTTCACGATGTTTGATAAAATTCCCACCAGACGTAAGCCGAACGTAATTGCTTGATTGACAATTTATGAAACGCTCCTTCTCAACGGAAACGGATAGCACCCGGTATCCTAATTTGCGCAACGTATCTGCTATATGTATAGCGTCTTCCAATTTGACTGAGTCATAAACAAGGAACAGATCGACATTATGAGAGTTACTATTTTCCTTACCTCCTAACGCCTCTACAATCGACTCAACTTCGCAAGCAAACCCGATTGCAGGAAGATCCGCTCCGAATTGCTTTCCTAAAAAATCGTAGCGACCGCCCATTAACACCGGCTTGCCGTATTGCTCCACAAATCCTTGAAATAGAATCCCCGAATAATAATGCATATAATTGATCAAACCGAAATCAATCGTCAAATCGTCCTTCCATCCATACAAAGATAGGAGCCGGTATACTTCTTCAAGATACGAAAGCGTTTTTGCCATTTCTTCTGTAAGAGGAAGATTCCATGCCTTTTTTAAAACATCTTTGGGCTTGCCGTACAAAAAGGGGATTTGTTCAATTGCTATTTTTTTCTCTTCCACTAACCCAAGTTTGTCTAATAACAGGCTAATTTCAGTGATATTCTTTGCCTGTATGAACTCCTTTATTTGACGATTTTCCAAGTCAGTCAATCGCAAACCGCTCAGCAACTCATTAAAAAACACCGTATGCCCGATTTCTATTTTCATTTCTGAAAAAGATAATTCCTTTAATGTGTGCAGTGCCAACGCGATCGTTTCTGCATCCGCTTCCGGTGAGCTTTCACAAAAATACTCAACTCCAGCCTGCGTCTTTTCAATTTTCCCGTCCTTATTGAAAGGCTTCCGGAATACTTCCTGTAAATAATAAAAACGGTGCTCACTTGTCAGCCGATCATTGCCATGAGACAATTCTTTTGTAATCGGAATCGTGACATCTGGACGCAAAACGAGTACTTCTCCATCTGAATCGATAACTTTCACCATATCTTTGCGATTTACAAAGCTATCTTCGTCTTCATAAAGCTCATACGGTTGAAATGCGGCTGTTTTCATTCGGCGATAGCCATATTTCGAGAATTGGTCGCTCATCAATTCCGAGACTCGCTCAAATGTTTCGTCTATTTTCATTTCATTCACCCACTTTCTCACTTTACTACGCTAAAGTTATAAAGTACTATAAATCTATTCTTTTAATTTGTCAACTGATAGGGGGATTTTACATGTTTGATTATCACATGCATAGCGCTTTTTCTGCGGATTGCCGCGCAGAAATGGAAGAGATGGTGAAAGAGTCTATTACAAAGGGGTTGTCGGAAATTTGCTTTACCGAGCATATTGATTATGATTATCCCGTTGACGATTTTGTTTTTGATATTGATAAGCGGTCGTATGCAAGAAAAATTAACGAATTGCAGCAACGCTATGACGGGCAGATCCGCATTAAAAAAGGAATAGAAATTGGAATCCAGCCTCATATTTTAGAGCGTTATGAAGATTTATTGAAAATGGAACGGTTTGATTTCATCATTTGTTCGATGCATACAGTGGAGAGAAAAGGGTTGCATTACGGGGAGCTGTTTAAAGGAAAAACAATTGACGAAGCGTTCCAAGCATATTATGAAGAACTTCTTTATTGCGTCAAGAACTTTGAAGACTATTCTGTGTTGGGCCATGTTGACCTTATTAAACGATATGCGAAGGAACGGGCAAGCCATCCTTTCCATGAACTGTTGCAAAGCATTTTTGAAACGATCATTCCTTTAGGTAAAGGGATCGAGTTAAATACGTCCGGCGTTCGCTACGGGTTATCTCACGGATTACCAAGCGAAGACGTCTTGAAATTGTACAAGCAATGCGGCGGAGAAATCATCACGTTAGGATCGGACGCCCATAAACCCGAGGACATCGCTTTCCAATTTAAAGAATCGATTGATTTGCTGAAGTCTATCGGATTCCGTTATATTGCTACCTTTTCCAATCGAAAACCGCAGTTTCATCCGATCGATCAATTATAAAAAAATCCGCCTTTGTTCGCATCGAACGAAGGCGGAATTTAATGTCCGACTACATACGTTTTCATTAAAGCGAGCCGCTCGCGTATTTCATGTTTCCCTTTCGTACTAAGAGGCGTTTTGGCAGGGATCACATCTGCGGACAGTCCAATGGAATCGGCAAGCCACTTCGCCCTCGCCAAATGGAAATCGCTTGAAATAATTGTGATATCCTTGACACCCTTTGGCAGCAATTCTTTTGAGTAAGTTAAGTTTTCATATGTCGAAGTCGAATTCGTTTCCAATAAAAGACGCTCTTCTGAAATACCATTACCCGTCAAAAACCTTCGCATTGCCTCTGCCTCGCTAATTCCTTCATCAGGACCTTGCCCACCAGACAGAACAAAGATGACATCCGGATGCTTTTCTGCATACGACAGTGCCGCTTCCAAACGATATTGCAAAGTGAGCGATGGTTTTTCTCCGTTCACTTTTGCACCTAAAACAATGGCATACTCATTCGTACCGTCAGCGACCGGAGACTTTCCCGATTCCATCCAGCGTCCTGTTAGGATGTAGCAAAATACAGCTATGAAACAAATAATTCCGATGCTGAACCACATCTTTTTACGTATCAACCTTATCACCTATTTTTCTTATTCATAAAAAAGGACTCAGTAAAGAGATGGAAAGTTCCAATAGAAAACCTCCCTGCATGACGGGAGGTTTCAGCTTGTTGACAAACGCTCGCATACTGCGAATCGAACAGCGAAGGGTTCGATTTGCCGTATTTCTGCGTTTTTTGCAGAAATTAAGGCACCTTTACGACAGCATAAATAGGTTGCCTTTCCTTCGCTCGTCCCCTCATGAACCTAAGTTCTATTCGGGTCTTCGCTCGACTTCGCGCGGGCCCGCAGGAAGCGAGTCATGCAACCGTTGCCAATCGAACGGCGAAGGGTTCGATTTGCCGTATTTCTGCGTTTTTTGCAGAAATTAAGGCACCTCTAGGACGTGGCGTTCTTAGGTTGCCTTCCTTGACAAGCGTTTTCAAGCCAAGCTGGGCAAACACTTATCCCATAACTAAAAACCTTTAAAAGACTGTAGACAAAGTGAAAAAATACTTTGTCTACAGTCTGGAGATTTGTTTGAATTAATTTTTCACTTTTTGCTGTTGATTTACGGTGCTATGCACCTCTGTTGGCAAGCCCCATAGTTGAATGAAGCCAATTGCCGCGGATTGATCGAATTGGTCATCGGATGTATACGTTGCTAACTTTTCATCGTAAAGGGAATTGGATGATTTTCTTCCTTCCACGATCGCATGCCCTTTGAACAATTTCACACGGACAACCCCGTTGACGTATTGCTGAGTTTCTTTGATGAATGCTTCCAAAGCAGCGCGCAATGGAGAATACCATAGGCCGTTATAAATCAACTCGCTCAATTTTTGTGAAACGATCGGTTTGAAGTGAGCAACATCTTTCACTAATGTAATATCCTCAAGCTCCTTATGAGCAGTCAATAAAGTGACAGCACCGGGACATTCATACACTTCACGAGATTTAATGCCGACGAGACGGTTTTCTACATGGTCAATACGTCCGACGCCATGCTTGCCCGCAAGTTCGTTTAGTTTCAAAATCAATTCACTTAATGGGTAGTTATTGCCGTCAATACTTACTGGCACACCTTTTTCAAAAGCAATTTCGATTACGTCAGCTTTGTCCGGTGCATTCTCGATCGATGACGTTAGTCCAAAAGCATCTTCAGGAGGCGCTGCCCAAGGATCTTCTAATATTCCACATTCATTGCTGCGTCCCCATAAATTTTGGTCGATTGAGTATGGGCTATCTAAGTTGATTGGGATTGGGATATTCTTTTCTTTCGCATATGCGATTTCCTCTTCACGCGACCAGCTCCACTCACGGACAGGCGCGATTACTTCAAGCGACGGATCTAACGCTTTAATTGCGACTTCAAAACGCACTTGGTCGTTCCCTTTTCCAGTGCAGCCGTGCGCAACAGCCGTTGCATTTTCCTTATGCGCAACCTCCACTAATTTTTTTGAAATTAACGGACGTGACAACGCAGAAACTAACGGATATTTATCTTCGTAATACGTACGGGCTTGCAATGCTAATAATGCATATTCCTGCGCAAATTCCTCTTTCGCATCAATCACATAACTATTCACCGCACCGACTTGTAATGCTTTCTCTTGAATAAACTTTAAATCCTTTCCTTCACCAACATCCAAGCAGCATGCAACTACATCATACCCTTTATCCGACAGCCATTGGACAGCCACTGAAGTATCCAGTCCACCAGAATATGCTAATACAACTTTTTTATTTCCCATTCATTTCGTCCTCCTTTTTATACAGCCGTATGTATTTTTATTCATTTGTAAGTATTTTTATAATAACATAATCAAATTAATTATCAATAGATTTGTTTGCATTTATATGAAAAAGCTATTTTAATTAAACCTTTCGATTTGGAAAGCATTCGGGGATGGAGAGGACCTTGCAGCGATATCGCTACTTGCGACAGTAACAAAGAGGTTGCGCCAGTAAACATGACAACTATGCCAGTATTTACAGGTATTGCGGCAATAAACATGACAACTACGCCAGTATTCTCAAGGAATTGTGACAGTAAAATTGCCATCTACGCCAGTATTCAAATGGCTATCGATAGTAACATTGCTACACGCGCCAATAAAACTATGGTTCACGCCAGTAATGAAACGTTTCCAGTGATCCCCACCTAATGGTATTTGCCAATACGATTTATTTACAACAAAAAACCGTCTGACCAATTTTCGTTTCATTGATCAAACAGCTTTCATAAACGATTATCGTATGCCATGTGCAACCATTGCATCGGCAACTTTTAGAAAACCGGCAATGTTGGCACCCATTACGAGATTGTCAGGTTCGCCGTATTGCTCTGCCGCTGATTTGCAGCTTTCATATATGTTGGACATAACGGTCTTTAGGCGCTCATCGACTTCTTCGGAAGTCCAGCCGAGTCGCATGCTGTTTTGGGACATCTCCATAGCGGATACGGCAACCCCACCCGCATTGGCAGCTTTTGCTGGGGCGAATAAAACACCGTTTTCCAAGAAAATATCGATCGCTTCGATTGTACACGGCATATTGGCTCCTTCACCTAATGCCTTCAAACCATTGGCAATTAGTATATGTGCTGCCATTTCGTCAATTTCATTTTGTGTAGCGCAAGGCAGTGCAATATCGCATGGTATGGACCAAATATCACTGCAATTGTCATAGTATTCTGCTTCAGGATGTTCTTTCGTATACTCCCAAATACGTTTTTGCTCTACTTCTTTCAAACGTTTTACTGTATTAAGATCGATGCCATTTTTATCATAAATATAACCGCTCGAATCACTGCAAGCAACTACTTTGGCACCCAACTGCTGGGCCTTTTCAATTGCATAGGTTGACACGTTTCCTGAACCAGAAACAATGACAGTGCTATCTTTGAAGGAGAGATTATGCTCATTTAGCATCTCCTCAACAAAATAGACCGTCCCATAGCCTGTTGCCTCTTTTCGTCCTAAACTGCCGCCATGATTGGGATCCTTTCCTGTAAAGACGCCTGCTTCATAGCCGCCTTTCAGCCGATTATATTGGCCAAACATATAACCGATTTCACGTTTGCCGACGCCAATATCACCTGCTGGCACATCAATATCTGGTCCTATATGTTTGCTTAGCTCAGTCATGAAACTTTGTGTGAAGCGCATGATCTCTCTCTCCGATTTTCCTTTTGGATCAAAGTCGGAGCCGCCTTTGCCTGCCCCAATTGGCTGGCCTGTCAATGCGTTCTTAAAGATTTGTTCAAATGCGAGGAATTTCATAATACTGCTGTTAACGGAAGGATGAAAACGGATTCCGCCTTTATACGGCCCTAAATCACTATTGAATTGGACACGGAATCCCCGATTCACATGGACTTTTCCTTTATCGTCTTCCCACGCGACTCGAAAAGAAATAATTCGCTCCGGCTCAGTAATCCTCTCTAAAATACCATTTCGTATATATTCAGGATGTTTGGCAAACACCGGTCTGAGTGAATCAAAAATTTCCCTCGTAGCTTGCAAGAATTCCTTTTCGTCCGGATTCCTTTTCCTCACCAACTCATATACTTCATGAACATAGTCATTCGCACGTTTCCGGTTTTCTTGAATTGTATTCATATTTGTCATCCGCCTCATCCCTTTCTTGAAAAATATTGAAGAATGCTTGAATCCTTTTACACACTCTTTAATTGATATTTCGAAATTATTTCTTCGTTTTATGTATTATCACCGAAAATATGAATTTATACAACAATTTTCTCGTTCAAGAGGAAATATAATGCTCTTTTTGTGTCCTTTTCATGGAAAATATAATCATTTACAAAGTTCTGAACATAGAGTATTATGAATCTACTCAAAAGCCCAGTCTTGGATTCAATTGTTTCCCTTTATGCTTTGGAAAATCTACAACGAAGAGAAAGAGGAGATGCGTTATGAAATTCACCAAACTACTGCGTGCAATCGTTGGTGCGAATCTTATGATTTTATTGACATTTGCATTCCTACCTGCTCTATTGATCAATCCTGATGTAGAGGCATTCCAAAACTTGCTGAATTACATTTCAAAAGAATAATCCTAAAAACGTTTTACTGAAAAAACGGAATGGCTGTCTGGAAGAAGATAATTCTGTCCCGACAGCCTTTCAACGTTTACTCATCCTTTTCGAATTGTAAAATTATCCATGAGCAATAGCCAATTTTGCGGGAATGCTAAACCTAATTTCCAATACATCATCCCTCGCAAATTAAATTCTTTCAGCAAATTGAACTTCGCTTGTATGCTTCTTGCATCTTCAAACCAAACATCATGTCTAACGCCGTCGCTATCCCAATAAAGGAAATATGGCGCCTGGGCAACTTCATCATATTGGATAGCCGCGTTTACTTGGATTGCCAAGTTTACAGCCTGCTGCGGGCTTAATGCCCTGGCTGCTACGCCACTCTCAGGCGGATATGGATAGGTCCAATCATAGCCGTATAAATTTTGCCCTAAGAAAATCTTATCTCTCGGAATGACGCTCACTGCATATTCTACAACTCGGCGCACTTGATTGATTGGGCTCACAGCTTGTGGCTCACTATAAGAGTAGCCCCATTCATACGTCATCAAAGTAACAAAATCGCAAATTTCTCCATGAGCTCTATAATCGATTGCTCCATATATACCAGTTGGAGCGTCTGATGTTTTTGGAGCAAGTGCTGTCGATATAGTGAGACCTGCGGAATGGAATCTCGAACGTGCATTTCTCAAAAAACCATTATATAATTCCCGATCTGCTGGCCTTAAAAATTCAAAGTCGAAATGGATATCACTGAAATTATTTCGTTTGGCAGTTTGAACAATATTTTCGAAAAGCCTATTTTGTGCCGTTTGATTTGTAAACAATTCATGAGCCAAATCGGCACTAAAAGCAAAGTTTTCCAAGTTGCTGACGACCATTGCATTTAACACTCCACCTGCTGTAGCAATTTCAGTAATGGTCGATTGCGGAGGCGGCTTCAATGTTCCGTCCCTTTGTGGTTCATAACTGAACATGCCGAGATAGGTTATATTTCTTAGACGCGCTCTCACTTCATTGATCATCGTCTCGCTAACAGGATTTCTTGGCTCTACATACAAAAAAACCTCAATTTCTTTTTTCGGTCTTGGTGGAATATAGAGTCGTTGACCGACATGTAAAATACCTGTCGGAGAAATTCCATTAACTGCTGCCAATTCTGCAACTGACATGCCATACATTCTCGATATTATATATAATGATTGTCCAGGTTGCACATAATGATAATTTCCAGTGATCGGAATGACAAGAGCTTGCCCGACTGTAATGCGGGAAGGATCCACTAGTTCATTTGCAAGTGCAATTTCCTCATAGGGTATGCCATATGCTTGACCAATTCCATACAAACTTTGTCCTCTTTGCACTACATGGATTTGCATAATTATCCTCTGCCTTTCATCGACAAATTATCCTCTACTCCATCGTATTTTCATTTACCGATAAATATGCGCTTTTAACAAATACAACTCTAAAATTGTGCATAATGCTTCGTTAAATAGCCATACTACATACGATTTTGAAAGTCATCATAAGGAGGGTATACATTCATGCAAAATCAATTCGGTGAAACGCATCAAAATATGCAAACCGGAAAAGTGCCGCCTCAAATGAACCACGGCGGACATGAATTATTCGATGTCCATGAAGTGTTGTCTGGAACAATTGCCGCACTAAATCAGGCGATGATTCTACGTCCCCATGTAAAAGACCCCGAGCTACTCGACATTTTAGATCGCCAATATCGGTTCACATTAGACGAGTACAATATTACTGTCGAATGTTTTAAAACCGGTAAAGATCCATCTCATCCAACTGGATCGTACAAAATGAAGACAGGAAATGATTTCATTTATGGAATGAAGCCTTCACAGCCTAAAAAGCCGATCCAAAACGCTAATGAAATTACTGATGAAATGATATCAGGATTTCTTTTAGGCGCAGCGAAAACTTCTGCAACCGCAAAGACGACCGCTGCACTCGAAACGACAAATCCGGTTGTCAGACGGGTATTAGCCGATTCAGTACCAAACTGTATTGAAATGGCGTATGAGTTATCGATATACCAAAACAAACATCATTACTATCAAGTTCCGCAGCTTACAGAGCAAGATATGCAGCAAGTGCTCAACTCATATGCAACTGCTGGCCAGCCAGGATTACCAAACCAACAGATCCAATAATGACGCTGAACAAACATGCAAATGCGCAATAAAAAAGCAGAGGAGCACCGGATGTTCCGGAGAGCTTCCTCTGCTATTTATAATGATTTTTTCACAAAACTTGTAGGTACTTCACATTCAAAACGCATAATTTCACCTGTCCGCGGATGAAGTATTGTCAAAGCAGTCGCATGCAATCCTAATCGTTTGATCGGATTGACTGTAGAACCATACTTCTTATCGCCCACAACCGGATGTCCAATGTCTTGCATATGAACTCGTATTTGATTTTTCCTTCCTGTTTCGAGTTCAACTGCAACTAAAGTGAACTGTCGATTCCCTCTAATTTTACGGAAATGGGTTATCGATAGCTGTCCCCCATTATCTGTCGGGTTTGAGTATACTTTATAAGTCCTCGTTTCCTTCAGATAGGATTGAATTGTACCCTTTTCCTTTTTCAAATTCCCTTCCACTAACGCAGTATACAAACGTTCCTTTACAACGTCATCCCAATTATCTTGCAGCTGTTTTTTAACCTCTTCGCTTTTTGCAAAAATGAGCACGCCTGATGTATCGCGATCCAAACGATGAACGATAAAAATGCGGTTGCGCGGATTTATTTGCTTCACATAATTCATCAATTCACTATAAGCCGTGCGTTCACTTTTATCCTTACCTGCCACCGTAAGCAAACCTGCTTCCTTCTCTATGACAAGTATGTCTTCATCTTCAAAAAGAATCGAAATGCCTGATAAGCTGCTTTCACCAATAGCCGCCCAATTGTCCACTATTTCCACTAACTGGCCAGCCTGGACAAGATAATTGTGCTTTGTAATCGATTGTCCATCTACAGAAACTTGTCCTCTTGCTAAAATAGATTTAATCGAATTTCGGCTTTTATTGGATATGATGTTTAGCAATAAAGGCAATAGTTCGCTCTCTTCGGTAGCACGATAGCTGAAGGTACGATCTTTATTCTTCATACTAAAACCTCCTTCACTTTGTTCATTATCCACTAAACAATGCTCATTTGACAAATTCAGGCTTTATTACGATAGTGCTTTTAATCCGACAACGCCGATAATAATGAGCATTACACTGAAAATCCTACCGAAGCTTTTCGACTCACCGAAAAACACCATATTTATGAATACTGCACCTGCTGTACCGACCCCGATCCAAACGGCATATGCAGTGCTCACTTGTAAGTAGTTGAATGAAAAATATAAAAAAGCAAAAGCGCCCCCAAATCCTCCTCCATATAGAAGCGCATGCCATAAAGTTTTCTTTTCACTATACTGATTTAATCCAATGACTCCTATAAATTCACTGATTGACGCTGCTATTACATATAGCCAACCCATTATTGAACAGTTCCTTTCTCAGTTTTATTCTCTCGGGCATCGGATAAATTCAACCCGATGACGCCGATCACTAAAATGGCAATGAACAATATTTTCCCGCCACTTAAACTTTCACCGAAGAAGAACACGTCCATTAAAGCTGTACCGACTGTGCCAATAGCGGCAAAAATAGCGTACACTGTGCCAGTCGGCAAATTTTCGCAAGCTTTCGCCAAGCAATGAAAATCGATGAAAATGAAAATTACAATCGGAATCCAATGCCACCACACACTTGCTACGTTAAACCCAAAAATCCATACTAATTCGAAAAAACTTGTTAAACCCACATAGATCCATGATTTATTCATAATAAAACTCCTAATTATGACTGAATGTCATTCATTTTAATGTGAAAAAACTTAACCAATTGATAAGGCATGTTTTAAAAACTCATATACCTCTGCCTTTTGAATTTTCGCCTCGTCTTCTTTATTCACATCATATAGATAAATTTGCTCTGCAGCCGATTCAATAAGTCCTATAATCAGCTTTGCAGTTCTGTCTGGCTGAATTGTCTGGCGAATCTTCCCTTCCATTTTCGCCTTTTTCAATCCTTCGCTAATCCAATTATAAAATGGCGCATAAACAGTTTCCCACTCCTTCAAATGTTCAGTAGAAGCAAGTCCCGAATAAATAAGCGCTTGGATTTCATGGTACTCCTCATTCACTTTGAAAATTGCATCGATCAGTTGCTTCATTTGCACAGAAATGTCTTGTTGCTCATCCACTTGATCTTTGACAATTTCCATTGTCTTTTCTACCATTACTTCCGCTATAGCCGGCATTAATGATAATTTTGAAGGGAAATACAAATAAAATGTACCTTGAGCAATTCCCGCTGCTTTTACAATATCGGAGATTTTTGTCTTCTCTATGCCAATTTGCCTGAAAACTTCTATAGCCGATAGGACAATCTTGCTTTTTTTATCCATTTAATGATCTCCCTTCACAATGAATGACTGTCATTCATATTAACATATGTGCAAAGCCATTGCAAAAAAAGTTTTCATTACCAGCAAGCTTATTACAATAGGAATGTAAACGCTTAAATAAACATAATTTTACGACTTGACTTACTATTCGCTATTGCAATTTCAGTAGAATGTGGTAATAATTTATAACTATATTCCAAAAATTCAAAAGGAGAGTGGATAATTTGAATAAAGGGTATCATTCATCGCTTGAAATGCATAGGCTTCACAAGGGAAAAATGGAAATCATTTCAACTGTCCCTTTGGAGAATAAAGTGGATTTAAGCTTCGCTTATTCTCCGGGTGTTGCTGAACCATGCATTGAAATCTCGAAAAATATGGAGAGTGTGTATGACTACACAATTAAAGGTAATTTAGTGGCTATTGTAACGGATGGCAGTGCCGTATTAGGCCTTGGCGATATTGGACCGGAAGCGGCTCTGCCGGTTATGGAAGGAAAAGCATTGTTGTTGAAAAAGTTTGCCGACGTAGATGCTTTTCCAATTTGCCTTTCTACACAAAACATCGACGAAATCGTGGACACAATCAAAAAAATAAGCCCTACATTTGGTGCCATTAATTTAGAGGATATATCAGCACCCCGATGCTTTGAAATAGAGGAGCGCTTACGGAAAGAATGTGCAATACCGGTATTCCACGATGATCAGCATGGCACAGCAATCGTCGTTGCTGCGGGGCTATTAAATGCTTTAAAAATCGTCAATAAATCGGTCAGCAATGTTAAAATCGTTGTCAATGGAGCTGGTGCAGCAGGAATTGCAATCGTAAAGCAACTTTTGAACCTCGGATGCAACCATGTTACAATTTGCGATTCTAAAGGAGTGATCTACAACAATCGTCCCTATGGAATGAATCACATAAAGACAGAAATTGCCCAAATGACAAACCCAACCGATCTAACCGGTACATTGGCAGATGCCCTTTCGGATGCAGATGTATTCATTGGTGTTTCCGTAGCGAATTTATTGACGAAAGAGCTGGTCCAAAGTATGGCAGAAAATCCGATTATATTCGGCTTGGCCAATCCGGTTCCAGAAATTATGCCGATTGTTGCCAAGGAATATGGTGCACGCATTATTGCAACCGGCAGGTCCGATTATCCGAACCAAGTGAATAATGTTTTGGCATTCCCTGGCATTTTTAGAGGGGCGCTTGATGTACGAGCAAAGGAAATAAATGAGCATATGAAAATGGCAGCGACTTTCGCTATCGCCTCTTTAGTAACGGATATGGAACTGAGCGAAGATACTATTATTCCCGACCCATTCGACGAACGAGTTGTCACAGAAGTGTCGAAGGCTGTAAGTAAAGCTGCAATTGAGTCAGGCGTCTCAATGCTTCCTGCGGTCCCTATCGGATAACGATCAATCATCTTTTTCATCGACGAATAAGCTTCCATCACCATATACTTCTGCATAGTAAACTTGATCGATTTGGCCGATGCCTTTCTTTTTCAACTGTTTCATGACCCATTCTTCCGTTAAATTAAGTTCCGTTAAATTTTTTTGAATCAATTTCCCATCGGAAATGATCTCAGTTGGAATATATTTCGGATCTTTTGCGGAAGCTTTCACATCTGTTTTAGTGGCCGCTTCCTGCCCCGCCTTTTTCAATACACTTAGTTTGCCGTTCGTTTCGAGAATCGCATAATTTACATCTGAGACAGAAAAAACGCTTTGTTCTCGAAGCATCATATTTAAATCATTCAAAGTCATTCTTACTTTTTTCATTTCCTGTTCATTCAGTCGACCTTCGTGAATGAGAATCGATGGTGTATCATCCAATAACACTCTCGCTTTTTTCGATTTGAGAGCAATATAATTCATGAGCAAAGTTAACAATGCCCACCAAATCATTGCAATTAAACCATTCATAAAAGGCGTTTCCGATTCCCCTGCAATATCCGCCGCAATTGAACCGATTGTAATTCCTGTAACGTAATGGAAAAATGTCAATTGTGATATTTGTTTTTTCCCCATCAATCTTGCCAATACTAAGAGCACAGCAAAAGCAATCGTTGCTCTAATGATCATTTCCCAAAAACTAAACTCGAAAAATTCATCCATATTCATGAATTGGACACCTCCACTTGAAAAGTAGTGTGTCACCAATATAGTTTATTATGCGAGAGAATCTTTCTCTTCGTAACGAGTATTTAATTTTTGATAAAAAAAGCCATCCAGCTTAGCGGATGGCTTGCAATGTTTAATTCCAATGATACGGTGTTTCTTGGTAAACATAATAATTTAGCCAATTAGAGAACAACAAATGCGTATGGGATCGCCAAGTATTCAATGGCTTTTGAGATGGATCATCATTTGGGAAGTAATTTTTCGGAACATTCACTTCAATACCTTTTTTAACATCGCGTTCATACTCTTCGGATAGCGTTGAAGCATCATATTCAAGATGTCCAGTAATCATAATTTGCTTACCGTCATTCGACAACACGATGAAAGCTCCGGCTTCTTCCGAGACAGATTGAAGATGAAGCCCCGGATTTTTTTCGATTTCTTCAATCGATACTGTCGTATACCTCGAATGTGGCGCTTCAAAAATATCGTTAAATCCTTGAGTCAACTTTACCGTTTGATCTGATAAAGTATGATGAAAAACCCCTGATAATTTTGCGGGCAATCTATGTTTTTGTATGCCGTAATGATGATACAATGCCGCTTGTGCTCCCCAACAAATATGGAGAGAGGATGTGACATTTGTTGTCGACCAATCCATAATGCGCTGGAGTTCATTCCAATAGGCGACTTCTTCAAAAGGCAAATGCTCAATTGGGGCACCCGTAACGATCAAGCCATCATATTTTCTATGTCGGACTTGGTCGAAAGTCGAGTAGAAAGCATCCAAATGGCTTTTGCTAACATTTTTTGATTCGTAGGTAGCTGTATTCAAAAACGATACATTCACTTGCAAAGGTGTATTTCCTAACAATCTCAAAAGTTGCAATTCCGTTTTTTCCTTTTCAGGCATCAAATTTAAAATTATGATATTCAAAGGACGTATATCTTGGCTTGTTGCTCTTTTTTCGTCCATAATGAATATTTTCTCTTCTTTCAACAATTCACGTGCTGGCAAATTATATGGAATGTTGATCGGCAATGTCTTTTCCCCCTTTTTCTAAAAAAGCTACAAAACCAAAATAAAACCCTCATTCCGTTAGATAGGAACGAGGGTTTCTGTCAGCTTCATCGTTCTTATCTTTCAAGAATTAGCTCGCATTGGCAAGCCGATCGTTCGGAAAACCGAACGTCTTGTTGGAGGTAGCACCTTCCTGCAATCGCAGAGGTTGCTGAAGCGTCATTGGGCCAAATCCCTCAGCTTCTCTTGATAAGAATTATTCAATTGAAGACCATTATACCATTTTTCATAACTTTGTATACATCTATTTTCCGGCAGCGGCTATTGGCTGATTTTTGCTTTCGAAAAGCCTAATCCTAATATTTCAGATGCATTGAGGAAAATAACAAATGAAGACGGCTCTGCAGTTTGCAACAGTTTTTTCAAATAAACTGCCTCAGACTGTTCGACGACACATAAGATCATCGTTTTCTCATTGTCGGAATATCCCCCGGTCGATTTCACTTTTGTAAATCCACGATCGATTTCATTTTGTATGATGGACTTAATTTTCTTTTCATTTTCGGTAATGATCAAAACTAATTTTGTCGGTGATGTTTGTAGCTGTACGAAGTCGATTACTTTACTCGTCACATAGATTGACATTAATGCATATAAAGCTAATTCAAAATTAAAGACAAAAGCTGATGTGACAACAACGATCCCATCTACGATGAGCTGTGAGAAACCGCTTGAAATTCCGGTATATTTCTTCAGAATTTGAGCAATTAACGCCGTTCCCCCAGTTGACCCATTTCCCCGATAAACAATTCCGAGTCCGATACCGAGCAAAATACCGCCGTAAATAGAGCTTAGCAATGGATTGTCAATATTGACCGACAAATCTTTCGATAGCCAAATGACAAATGGAACAAAAAATGTACCGACAATTGTTTTGGCGCTAAATTCCTTTCCAACTAAAATCAAGCCTAAAACGATTAGCGGAATATTAATAAGCCATTGGACGTACGCAGGCTCATAACCGAATAATTCATATAGAATGGTGCTAATTCCTGAAACGCCTCCAGCAGCAATTTTCGATGGAAGCAAGAAAATGTTAAAAGCCAAGCCAACAAAAGCAGAACCGATAATAATTTGTATATAGTCAAATACAACGGATTTTTTATGAATGAATGACATCGTAATTTCTCCTTTCTTAGACTTACTTATTCTAACAGAAATTAGCCTTTTTATAACTATTTTCAAAAGCTCACCTACTAATCAAATACTTTCAATGAGTATGAAGTTTTAAAACCTTTATAAAAGGAATAGTATAAATAGGAAAAATAAATATATACTATTCTATATTTTGTATCTTTTATAAAACTTTAGTATACTTGATTACAAGAAAACCAAATGTGAGGGAGGATATTATGCGAAGTTTAGGGATTGTAAGGAAAATCGATCACTTAGGACGTATCGTTATTCCTAAAGAACTTAGAAATACGTTAAAGTTAGAGAAAGGTGCACCAATGGAAATATTCGTTGATGACGATATGATTGTGTTAAGAAAATATGTTGTAGATGAAGCTTGTATCGTCACTGGTGAAATTACTCCTGAAAACAAACGGCTTTCTAATGGCATGTATATCAGTCCTAAAGGTGCGGAAATCTTAAAAAAAGAAATCGCAGAAAAGAAAGAGCAATGGAAATGATCGAGGGGGAGCATTGATGGATATTTTCGCCCATCGGGGTGCTTCAGGCAATTTTCCCGAAAATACGATTGCCGCTTTTAAAGAAGCGGCGCGCCTTCCAGTGAGAGGTGTAGAATTCGATGTTCATATGACATTTGATGGACAACTTGTTGTCATCCATGATGAATCGATAGATCGAACATCGAATGGATCGGGGTTCATTAAAGATTTAACTTTATCCGAGCTAAAAGAATTTGACTTTGGCAGTTGGTTTTCCCCTGATTTCAGCGGTGAAAAAATCCCAACCCTTCCCGAAGTATTAGATGTATTTTCACGAACGGAACATTTGCTTAATATTGAGCTAAAATCGGATATTTTCCCTTATGATGGCATGGTAGAAAAAGTATTGGACATTATTCAAGAAAGGGGAATTGAATCGAGAGTGATTCTTTCTTCCTTCGATCATAGCGCAATCCAAACAGCTAAAAATTTAATGCCACAAATCGAAACGGGAGCACTTGTTATGGAAGTGTTAGTGAATCCACTTTCCTATTTACAACAAATACCGGCAGATGCTTTTCATCTTCTCTTTCCGACTGCACTTCGACCATCTATGCAAGAAATAATCAAACAGCAAGTGCCTATTCGGGCTTTTACAGTGAATGATCCAGAACATGCCGCTCTATTAAAAGAAGCAAAAGTGCAAGCGATTTTTACCGATTTCCCGGAGGAAATGGTTTCATTTTTTCCATAAAAAAAGATATCGATCCACAATAGACTGGATCGATATCTTTTTAATTATGCTGAGCAACTGTCAATAAACGATTCAATTTCCTCTTTCGTTTTACGATCCTTGCTTACAAATCTTCCTGCCTCTTCCCCATTATGGAAAGCGATAAAGCTTGGAATTCCGAAAATGTCCATCTCCTGACAAATTTCAATAAATTCATCTCGATCGACATAAATAAATTCATATTCCGGATAATCCGCTTCGATTTGAGGTAGAATCGGTTCGATGACACGGCAATCTGGACACCAATCCGCCGAAAACATAAAAATAGTTCTTTCCTCATTTTTCAATTGCTCAAATTGCTCTTTCGATTGCAACTTCTCCATTCCTATCAGCTCCTTCTTTCTTTACCTAAGTTCATTCTATCTCTTTCTCCCTGAAGGTACAATTCATGAAATTTGCAAAACGGGGAAACATAGTGAATGAAAAAGGAGGGTTTCTCTTGAGCCGCCATTGTATATACATCTCTATTATCATTATGTTTGTATTATTTTTTATGCCTTCTGTCTCCTCTTCGCAAGAATTGACTCAAGAGGAAATTTACGACCAACGCATGGCGCTTTATTTTCAATTCGCTGATGAAATAGTGCCATGGTATCATTTAGCTGCCATTGACCAATACGAACGGAATATCCAGCAAGTACGGAACGATCTTCCGAAGAAAGATGGATTAATTGCCATCCTATTTTCAGATGAATATTGGAGAGGAGCATTGAACCCTCATCTCAAGGATACCGACCCTGACTCCATTGCATTTTTCGGAGGACATGGCGTAGATGGAAACGGAGATGGAGTCGCTGATTTCAATCAACCTGAAGATGTATTAATGACAATGGCTAATCATTTGCGCCAGTTCGGCCCATCAGAAAACGAATTCAAAGCTGCTTTATGGCAATATTACAAACGTGAAGATACAGTCAAACAAATTTACACAATCGCTCAGTTGTATGAGCATTTTGAAACAATCAACTTGGATGAACATACATTTCCAATAGCTAAAGGCCATCATTACACATACCGTGGAACATGGGGTTCAAGCCGCGGCTGGGGCGGCAGAAGAATTCACGAAGGTACAGATATTTTCGCCGGCTATGGCGTTCCCGTATTGTCCACTTCATACGGTGTCATTGAAATTATGGGCTGGAACGATTATGGCGGTTGGCGCATCGGTATCCGGGACAACCATAATACGTATCATTACTTTGCCCACTTGGCGTATTATGATAAAGGAATAAAAGAAGGCGATATCGTCGAACCAGGCACACTCATCGGCTTCGTCGGCAGTTCTGGCTACGGAAAAGAAGGCACATCTGGAAAATTCCCTCCACACCTCCATTACGGCATGTATAAATACAACGGGCGAATCGAATGGTCATTTGATCCTTACCCATCATTGCGTATATGGGAAAGAAATCGATAACAACATGTGGGGCAATAACTATAGAGCAGATGGAAACTTGAAGTTAGGACAGTAAATGCATAACTCGCACAGCTGTTCTATTACTGGCGCAGGCTACTCACTTACTGGCGTGACTGCTTGATTTACTGGTGCATTAGAGCCGTTTATTGACGTGTTTTACAGCATTACTGGCTTAGGTCGGTTGTTTACTGGCACGTACTGCATTCGAACAGCGCGGGACACTCACTTACTTTGCACGAGAACGGTTTATTAACGTAATGATAGTATAGACTTACAAGAACCTAAACAAAACAGGCTACCTTCATCATTGGTAGCCTGTTTCTATGTCAAATTTGTTATTCAATGTTTTATTCAAGAAAGTATAAACATCCGTCAGTTCTTCGATGATTTTAACGGTCGGTTTACCGAGCCCGTGGCCTGCATTTTTTTCGACGCGCAATAAAATTGGATTGTCACCAATGTGAGCTTCCTGCAATGTCGCAGCAAATTTTTTCGCATGCAATGGGACAACTCGATCATCTGTATCAGCAGTTGTAATAAGTGTTGGCGGATAGGCCGTTCCGTTTTTCACATTATGCAATGGAGAATATTTGTACATAAACTCAAAATGCTCCGGATTCTCTTCTGCATTGCCATAGTCCGTTACCCAATATCTCCCGACCGTGAATTTATGGTAGCGCAACATATCCGTAACCGGCACTTGACATACTGCGGCTCCATACAAGTCTGGACGCTGCGTCATGCATGCACCGACCAACAGTCCACCGTTGCTGCCTCCCATAATGGCAAGCTTCGCTGTTTTCGTATAGTTTTTCGCAATTAACCACTCAGCAGCTGCAATAAAATCATCGAATACATTTTGTTTGTTTTCCAATGTTCCAGCTTTATACCATTCTTCTCCAAACTCACCGCCGCCGCGTAAATTAGCAACCGCGTAAATGCCTCCCTGTTCAATCCATAATCGTTGTGCCGGTGAAAATGATGGAGTCAAACTCACATTAAAGCCTCCATAGCCATAAAGAAGCACCGGGTTTTCCCCGTTCAATTGCAGTCCTTTTCGGCATGTGAGGAACATCGGAATTTTTGTTCCGTCTTTCGATGGATAAAACACTTGAATTGTTTCATAATCAGTTGTATCGAACAACTCCACTTGCTCAAAGATTGTTTGCAAATTACTATTTTCAAAGGAATATTTTGCAATCGTAAGAGGGGTCAAATACGACGTATAGCCGATGTACATTACATCTTCCTCTTTTTTTCCTGTAACATTCGAAATCGATATAAAATCCGGTAATGGAACTTCGTTTAGAAGTTTTCCAGTTGTTGAAAATACTTTTAATTTATAATACGCATTGTGCAAATAACAGACGACAAATTGGTTGTTAATCATCTTCGCGAATGAAAGAACGTCTTCTTGCTCGCTAATTACATCTTTCCAATTTTCTTTTTCAGGATGATCCAAATGAACAGCAATGATCTTCTCTTTTGGTGCGTCATGATTCGTCACAAAATAGAAAGTCTTACCGTCATTTCCTATAAAACTATATTCCCCATCATCTTTTGCAAGCAAATGGATGAATTCGCCGCCTTCTATCAAATCTTTATAATAAATGCGGCTCTTATTTTCCGTCCCTTTCCACACTGTTAATAGTAAATATCGATAGTCATCCGAATAGGAAGGATTGAACGACAATTCCTTGTTTTTAGGGTCTTCGTATATTAATGAATCATCATCTTGTGAAGTACCGACTTTATGATAGTAGACTTTATTATAATTGCTTTCATCTCCTGCAGAAACAGTGCCCGGCTCGGGAAAACGGTTATAATAAAATCCGGTTCCTTCCTCATTCCATGCGATGCTGCTAAACTTGCACCAACGGAGAAGATCAGGTTCATCCACCATCGTCTCCAAATTTTTAACGCGTATTTCCTGCCAGTCGCTTCCGTTCAACGAAATTCCATACGCCAAACGCCTTCCGTCTTTTGTGAAGGAGAGATTTGTAATCGCAGCAGTTCCTTCTTCATTTATCGTATTTGGATCTAAGACCGTTTCTAAATCCTCTGATTCAAGATCCTTCGTCCGATAAAATACGGCTTGGTTTTGAAGGCCATCATTTTTATGAAAATAGTAGTATTCACCCTCTTTATGCGGCACTGAATACTTTGGATAATTCCAGAGGCTTGTTAGCTTCTCTTTTATTTGCTCCCTTTGTTCATATGACGATAAAAATTCTTTTGTAACAGCATTTTGCTCATCTACCCACTGCTTGACTTTCTCATCATTCGGATTTTCCAGCCATCGATATGGATCTGCTACTTCAGTTCCATGAAAATTTTCGATTGTTACCTCTTCATTTGTTCGTACCCCCATAATACTCCCCCTCCGCCTAACTATTATACAATTGCCATTTTACCATACAATTCCGAAGTTTCACATCTCGAATAAAAAACAGCCGGCAAATTCTTACCGACTGTTCCTCTGTTTTAATCCTTCTTTTGTGGTTCCATATGCAATGGAGGCGGGATCACCCAGCCCTTTTCTTTGTTCATATTCAACAACTTCATTCCAAACGCCAATTTGTCAGTTAAAAACTTGCCAAACATCATCGCTATATCTTCGCGAATGCTTTGACCAATCACTTGGCTACAAGATACGAGTCCTTGCCCGACATTGATCGAAACTGCAGCTGAAATTTCAGGATCCATGAACCTCGCACCCATCGGAATATCCTCTGCACTTGCCTTGCCACGTTCCGGCAGCGATGGTGGAGGTGTTATCCCATTTTCCTTTAATACTCTTTGCACTTCCTTGTTTTCAGCTTTCATCGTATCAACAGCTTCTTTCAACAAGTCGATCAGATCTTTGTCCCCTGCATGGTTAATGAATGCTTCATACCCACTAATCATGCCATTATTCGCTCCAACATATGCCCAGCAGCCAATTACTTCTCCATAATGCAACGGCTCTTCTTTAGGGTTGCCATTTAAAATACCCATTTTGTTCTCCTCTTTTCCATGTATCTTTACTTGCCAATTTTATTTTGTGATGAAAGTCGATTTTTATGTATGAAATAAAAAATATTTAATTTAGTGATTGACTTATTGTAAAAAACGTGTATCATACTATATAATATTTTTTAATTAACTACGATGAAGAAGACAATCTTTTCAAATGGAATGTTAAGAGAGCTGATGGGTGGTGAAAATCAGTCGTTTCTTTGGAAAGCAGCACTTCCGAGTAGGTGATCAGAACTTGAAGTATGATCATCCGCTTCATGCACGTTACGCATCAATGAAGGCTGTTTTACAGCAAAAAAGGGTGGCACCGCGTGTTTTTCGCCCCTTGCTTTTTTAGGCGAGGAGTGAAAAGCTTTTTTATTCCATTATTTGGTAACGTATGTTTATTTATAAATGATGATTTTTGTTCGTTTTTGGATGGGTTTTCATAATAATTACTTTGAAATCTAATGTTTATTCAACGAAATACCGAACTATGCCATTGACAAACGTTTTATGTATGCTATGATAGTTGAAAATTCAATAAAGTATCTGTTGTGACGGAGATACGTTTTCCAATAAGGATTCTTCAGAGAGCTAATGGTTGGTGAAAATTAGCGTTTTCTATGGATTTCAGCACTCCCGAGCTGATAAGCTGAACTTTTTCAGTAGGCTTATCCGATTCATGCACGTTACGCATTTGAACGAAGACTGCGATTAATAGCAGTGAATGAGGGTGGCACCGCGTAAGCTTATCAAGCTTTTCGCCCCTTGCAACTTTTTGCAAGGGGATGAAAGGCTTTTTTTATTTTATTTTGAGGAGGAGATTTTATGTTATTCGATCAACAATTTTTACGCATTCCAGGACCAACGCCAATTCCACCAAGTGTGGAAAGAGCAATGAGCCAGCCGATGATTGGTCATCGCGGCATAGAAACTTCGGAATTACTGCAATCCATTAAACCTCGCCTGAATAAGGTGTTTGGCACTAAACAAGATGTACTTATTGTTGCAGGCAGCGGCACTGCAGGGCTTGAAGCGGCAGTTGTCAATTCTGTCCGTCCTCTCGATGAAGTGCTTGTCATCGTTACAGGCGCTTTCGGTGTGCGATTCGCTAAAATTTGTGAAGCATATGGGATTCATGTTCATCGTATGGATTATGAATGGGGCAAAGCTTTTAATCCGGAAGAAGTTACACGTTATTTGGAACAGTATCCGGAGATAAAAGTTGTCTTCGCTACCTATTGTGAGACATCGACTGGTGTGTTGAATCCGATCGATCAGTTAGGTGCGATCGTCAGGGAAGTGTCAGATGCACTCGTTATCGTAGACGGCGTTTCTTGTGTAGGAGGCGTTGAAACAAAAATGGATGAGTGGCAAATCGATATCGTTGTAACCGGTTCTCAAAAAGCATTTATGCTGCCTGCAGGGCTGACTTTCATCAGTGTTAGTGAACGTGCTTGGAATGTAATCGAATCAAATCCAAACCGTGGTTTTTATTTTGATCTCACTAAATATCAGAATAACTATGAAAAAGATACAACGCCGTTTACCCCTGCCATTTCTTTATTGTTTGGACTTGAACAAGTTTTGAACTTATTAGAAGCAGAAGGGCTGGAGGAAGTGTACGCACGCCATCAATTGATGATGGACATGACAAGAGCCGCTTTCCGTGCACTGAATATTCCACTTTTGACAGAAGATAAAGATGCTTCTCCGACTGTTACGGCAGTTCAGCCAGATGACTTTGACGCAGAGTTGTTCCGTAAAACGATCAAATCACAGTTTGGGCTTTCTGTTGCGGGAGGCCAAGAACATTTAAAAGGCAAAATTTTCAGAGTGGGTCATATGGGTTTTTGTTCGCCTGCCGATGTTCTTCAAACAATTGCCATGATGGAAATCGGCATGAATAGGATCGGCAAGGAAGTTCAATTAGGCGCAGGTGTAGCTGCGGCTCAGCAAATTTATGTAAAGAAAGGTCGGGAAAATAAATGCCAATTCAAGTTTTGATTAGCGATCCGCTCAGCGAAGACGGAATTTATCCGTTGCAGCAGGCTACAAATATCCAAATTGAAGTAGCGACTGGATTAAATGAGGATGCATTGCTTGAAAAAATAAAAGACTTCGATGCGCTCATCGTTAGAAGCCAAACACAGGTAACTCGGAAAGTAATCGAGGCAGCTGAAAAGCTAAAAATAATCGGCCGCGCAGGTGTCGGGGTTGACAATATTGACTTGGAAGCTGCTACAGAACACGGCATTATTGTCGTCAATGCACCCGATGGCAATACAAACTCAGCTGCAGAGCATACAATTGCGATGTTGACCGCTCTTGCAAGAAAAATCCCACAAGCTTTCAATGCATTGAAAAATGGCATATGGGATCGAAAAACATTCATCGGCGTTGAACTGAAAAATAAAACTTTAGGAATCATCGGGCTTGGACGAATCGGAGCAGAAGTCGCAGCGCGCGCAAAAGGGCAACGGATGAACGTCATTGCGTATGACCCATTTTTGACGAAAGAAAAAGCGCAGAAAATGGGCATCGATTTTGGAACAGTGGATGACGTCATACGTGCTGCCGACTTCATTACCGTCCATACACCTTTACTGAAAGAAACTAAGCATTTATTAAACAAAGAGGCATTTGCTGCAATGAAGGACGGTGTTCAAATTATCAACTGTGCACGCGGCGGCATCATTGACGAAGAGGCATTATACGATGCGATTGTTTCCGGCAAGGTAGCTGGCGCTGCGTTAGATGTTTTTGAAACAGAACCTTTTCTCGATCATAAATTGCTCACATTGCCGCAAGTAATTGCTACGCCGCATCTGGGGGCAAGCACTGTTGAAGCGCAAGAAAGTGTGGCGATTGATGTAAGCAATGATATCGTCGCATTTTTCAATGGCGATCCAGTACGCAATCCAGTCAACCTGCCATCTGTTTCAAAAGATGTTCTTTCAAAGATTGAGCCGTTCTTCGATCTATCCGAAAAATTGGGTGTTTTCTTATCAAGGATGACCAATGAAGCAGTTGAAGAAATCAATATTAAATACGCTGGGGAGCTTGCCAATTATGATGTCCGGGCTTTAACAAGAAATACAGTGAAAGGAATTTTGAAGCGAAATTTAGGGTCACACGTCAATGATGTCAATGCGAAATTCATGGCGGACCGTTTCGGAGTAAAAGTAAATGAACATAAAACAACGACCGCTAAAGGATTCCTGCATTTAATAACCGTTGAGTTACTAACGGCAACGACGACACACCGTGTTGCCGGAACTTTATTGAATGGGTTAGGCGCACGAATTGTTAAAGTGGATGATTATGTCGTTGATATCGTACCGGAAGGTCATTTGCTATATATTGAACATAAAGATCAGCCTGGTGCAATCGGAAAAGTAGGTACACTTTTAGCGATGGAAAACATTAATATTGCAACAATGCAAGTCGGCCGATCAGCTGCCGGCGGCGATGCCATTATGATGCTGACTGTCGATAATGTTGTGCAGCCCGAAGAAATTGAAAGGCTGATTGCATTGGAAGATATTTTTGCGGTAAAAGCGATTGATTTGTAAAATTAGAGGCCTCAATGATGGCCTCTAATTTTTTCGATAATATCGAATAATTTCTCCAAATGATCGATCTCATATACCGGAATAATATCTGGATGCGGGCCATTCCCTTCCCGGTTAATCCATACAGTTTTTATATTGGTGCTTGCTGCCCCTAAAATATCCGTTAGTAAATTGTCTCCGACCATCAACGCCTCATTTGCTTTTGTGTCTGTCAATGAAAGCACGTGTTGAAAAATCGTTGCATCAGGCTTCCCGATGCCAAAGTCTCCTGAAATGATAATTTCGTCAAAATAGGTCGATAGTTCTGGTACAGCATCCAATTTGGTATATTGCAAAGAAGGTGCCCCATTCGTCAATAGCACTAATTGATATTTCCCTTTCAACCGATCCAGTACGGAAAACGTTTCATCATAGACGAACGGTGATTGCTTGCGATGTTCGATAAACCTTTTAGATAATTTTTCTCCTAATTCAGCATCACGAATGCCCAACTTCGCAAGTCCCTCTGTCCATGCAGAGCGTTGGTATTCAGAAATCATCGCATTCATTTTCTTAAAGCCTTCGCCAGCATCGTCAAACGTCCCCCATAGCCCTTCAAATGGATTTATGCCGATCATTTGTGTAAAAGCATATGTATCATACGTTGCATAAAGCTTCCTCGCCATTTCGCGCACTGCACTCTCCAAGCGAGTAGCTTCTACATCGATTTGCCCTTCTACTTCTTTACACGTTTTTTCAAATGCGGTTGCTACACTTTTTTTATCCCATAATAATGTATCATCCAAGTCAAAAATAATTGTCTTGACCATTTACGACCTCTCCCTTCAAATTTAATTATACACGAAATAAAATTCCGACTTTTAAAAATGAAAAGATGCTATAAAAGAGATACATTGGTTATAATGAAACCATTATCGAGCGAGGAGGCAAATCAGAATGAATCGTCATTTTTTTATCGGCATAAAAGCCCCGACAGCCATTGAAGAAACAGTTGTACAATTAAGAGAAAAGTATAAACTGCCACAATCCTATAAAGTCATCCCACATTTGGATGACCTCCATATTACCCTATTTTTTATCGGTGCACTTTCAGAAGACAGACTTCCCTCTTTGCAGTCAATGTTGCAAAGAACTGCAGAAAATCATGAAAGCTTCAATTTATTTGTTGATGGACTTTCTTATTTTGGTTTACCGAAAGATCCGCGGGTCGTCTACTGTTCGATCAGCCCATCCGATGAGCTATCCGATTTGCAACGAACAGTCGCCAGTAATGTGAAAGAAGCTGTCGGGTTGGAGGATAAAAAACCCTATACGCCACATATTACAATTGCGAAAAAACGGAAAAGTGACGTAGGTATTCAAATAGAGAAAGAAGCAATTGATATCGTTCAATTTCAAGTTGATCATTTTTCTTTATTTACAATTCATCCATCAAAAAATCCTAAGTATGAGGAAACGATCACTTTTCAGTTGAGATAATGTTGGGGGATTAAAAGCTTTGATTTCAAAAAATGATGTTCCTACTAAAAAAATCTTCTTTACAATAATCGGGTTCCTATTATGCATATTGTCATTGCGAATTGGGTGGTTTTTTTACTTCAATTCTCCTGACCACCAGATAGCCGAAAAAGGGATTGTTGATTTGCGCGGAGAAACATTAACAGAAAGAGAAACGATATCATTAAATGGTGAATGGGCGTTTTATCCTTCAGAATTCGTCATTGACAATCTATCTACTAACCGGTTAAACGAACAATATATAAAGGTGCCGATGAATTGGAAAAACGAACTACATCCACACAATCAAAATGCGTTAGGCTATGGCACATATACACTCAAAATCTTGCTGCCAGAACAGGAAGAAACGATTTATGGCATCCAATTAAAAAAAGTGGAAGCTTTCGCTAATATTTATGTCAATGGAATTTTACTAAATAAAGAGAATAATGCTGATCAACAACCGATCAAAAAAATAAAAAAGCAAGGTCCGATGACATACATTTTTTCAACAGACGAGAAAGAAATTGACTTAAGTATTCAAGTTTCCAACTTTGACAATAAAATTTCAGGCGGTTTGATCGATTCCATACACTTCGGTTTACAGCCAGCAATTGCAAAGGATACATCTTTTTCTCAAGCATTGCAATTGCTCGTCAGTATGATTTTTTTTATTCATAGCTTTTATGCAATCGCTATTTTCCTCATTGGAAAAGGGTACTATGAAAAAGAATTGCTCTATTTCAGTTTAATGCTTTTCCTCAATGGCTTTGTCATTTTAATAGACGATCATGTTTTATTGCATTTGCCGATCGAAAATGACCTTTACATTAAACTGCTCATTACGGTTCTCATCAGTCTATTGCTATCAACCTTACAACTCATTAATGCCCTTTTTAAAATAAAATCGAGGGTTTCAAACGTATTGGTCATTCTATTCATTCCATTATCAATTGTTTTATTGACAACTCCAGCACTTTATTCGTTACCGATGATAATGCTTTTAATTATTTATGCAGCGTTTATTGCCGTGCGGCTCATATTTCCCACTATTTCATCGATTCGAAAAGGAAATATTGACGGAGTGTTTATTTTGTTTTATCTGTTCTGTTTTATTTCAAATGGCGCTTGGGGTACTGCCATTAAAACGAGGGTAATTAATATTCCATATTATCCAGTCGACTATATTGTCTCAATAGTTGTCATTGCATTATTGCTTTTCAGGCGCCATATGCAAGTCGTTCGAGAAAATAGTGAGCAAAATAGTAAACTAGCAGAAGCAGATATCCAAAAGGATATTTTTTTAGCGAACACGTCACATGAGCTACGCAACCCTTTACACGGCATTTTAAATATCGCCCAGACGATGCTTGAAAATAAATCTTCCAATCTATCTAAGAAAGAGAAAGAGAATTTGGAACTGCTGCTTCAGATCGGAAATCGTATGGCCTTCACTTTAAATGATCTATTGGATTTAAGCAGATTGGATGAAGGTCGTGTTCAATTAAACAAAAAACCAGTCAATATTCAAAGTATCTCTTCGGGCGTCGTTGATATGATCCGTTTCATGAAAAACACTGACAAACTAAAGATTACAATCGATATACCGACAACGTTTCCGCCTGTTCAAGCGGACGAAGGAAGGATTGTCCAAATCCTTTTCAATTTACTGCATAATGCTGTTAAATTCACTGATGAAGGAAGCATTACAATACATGCCACTCATAATCAGAAAGAAGCGACTATTTTTATTTCCGATACAGGCATTGGAATGAGTCCGTATGATATGGAGCGCATTTTCAATCGTTATACGCATTCTGAAACGACAGGCCATGAAGGAATCGGACTCGGCTTAAATATTGTTAAACAATTAGTCGAGCTGCATGGCGGCAAAATTTCGGTTCAATCAGAAATCGGCAAAGGAACTACCTTCTCTTTCATATTGCCGTTATCTATCGGCGAAGCACCTTTAATTGAAGTGCAGCCGATTTCTCAACCAAAAAATTCTGTAGATAATAAAGTAAAGGGTGAAACAGAGGTTACAGCTGATCAAGTCAACTTATCAGGGAACATCCTAATTGTTGATGATGATCCGGTTAATCTGAAAGTGATTAGCAATATGCTGTCAGAACTGTATCACATCAAAACCGTAGAAAATGGAATAGAGGCTTTAAAACTGATTGAAAGCGGCAATTGGAATTTAGTCATCTCTGATGTTATGATGCCGCAAATGTCCGGCTATGAACTTTGCAAGGAAATCCGCAAGCAATTTACAATTGCCGAGCTTCCAATCTTGCTGCTGACGGCTCGCAACCAAGCAACGGATATTTACGCGGGTTTTCTTGCAGGAGCAAACGACTACGTAACTAAACCGGCAAATGCTCTTGAACTCAAAGCCCGTGTTCATGCTCTACTTACACAAAATCAAGCCATTCAAGAGCAATTCCGTTTGGAAGCAGCCTATTTGCAAGCTCAAATAAAGCCGCACTTCCTCTATAACACGTTAAACACGATTGCGTCATTAGGTGAAATGGATTCTTCCCGCATGACTGCGTTGCTGCATGAATTTGGAAACTATTTGCATAGAAGTTTCCATATGAACAATACAAACAGTCTAATTCCAATTGAAGATGAACTCGATCTCGTACGTTCCTATCTTTATATTGAAAAAGAAAGGTTTGGCAATCGGCTCAAAGTTGTTTATGATTTAGAAAATCTTTCAGACATTTTGATTCCGCCGCTTACGATCCAGACAATTGTTGAAAACGCCTTGAATCATGGCATTCTAAATAAACAAGAAGGCGGCACAGTTACAATTTCGGTCTCGAATTATGAAGACTACGATATCATTTCCATTAAAGATAACGGTATTGGAATGACAGCCGAAAAAATAGAGGAACTTCTATCAGGCTCAAACAAACATCAATATGGCATTGGTATTGGCAACGCCAATCGCCGACTTAAACAGCTATTCGGAAAAAGCATTCGAATTGAAAGCGAATTGCATAAAGGGACAATCGTTTCATTTCAAATCCCAAAACAACGCTCCGCTATCTTTGTTCAATAAACAAGAGACGAGGGAAAACTGTTTTACCTAAAGAAAAACCAGAACGTTCATAGGAAACTCGAATTGAGCGCATCCTTATCGTTCTGGTTTTATGGATTCTTCCATTTTTCGGTTTTTTAAAAAAACTGCTTGGTTCTGACGAAGACTTTTTTAAATATGAACGTTTTCGATGACGATTTGTATGATTAACGCAATCGTCACTATACGTAATATCGGTTTGACGTATTTTGGATTGATTTTCTCCGCGATACGGACTCCTAATTGAGCGCCCGTTACAGAACCTAAAAGAAGCGCAATTGTTAATGGCCAAATAATATTTCCCGATGCAATATACGTAACCGCTGCACCTAAACAGCTAAAAAAGGTTGCAAACCGTACGTAGCCTACCGCTTGGATATAAGATATTTTTAAGTAACTGAACAAATACAGCATGAGTGTGCCTTGTCCGGGTCCGAAAAGTCCATCATACATACCGATGCCAAATAGCCCGGGAATGCTCACTTTTCCTAATTTCAATCGTTCCTCTCCTGAGAAATCTCCTTTACCTAAGAAGGATGTAATAAATGCAAACAGCAAAAGAATAATGGCGAGTATATATAAATGCTGTCCGGACAGTTTCGTCGCGATAAGCCCTCCCGCTGCACCACCTGCCAAACTAAGCGGCATAATCCATATACAATCCTTCAAGGAAATCCGCTTTCGCTTTAGCAATACGAAAAAGCTTGAAAAGGAGCTAACTGTATTCGAAACCTTATTTGCGCCGATTGCTGAGTGGATTGGAATACCTAATAAAAGCATGACTGGCAAGTTGATTAAACCACCTCCCCCTGCCAACGTTCCCAAAGTCGTAGCAATAAATCCGATAAAGTAAAGTACTACCCATTCCATCCGAGCACCTCCATTCATACTTCTATTATACGCTGTCAACTCCATAAGGAAATTCAAATGTTTTTATAAAAAGTGATAAGAATAAATTATAAAAGACCATCCCCATTGCCAAAGGAGACGGTCAATCGTACTCGATTTTATAGCTTTACAACGTTTTTTCCATAGTAATTCGATGAATGCCATCACTGTCGACAAAAGTATCGACTATATCAAACCCGTGTTGAATATTAAGGATAAGCATTTCCTTCCATTTATTCCTTGTTTTCGTTTCAATCATTGAATAGCCTGCCTCAGCAATTAATTGATGCTGCTTTTTCATAAGCTTAGAGGCGATGCCCTTCCCTCTATACTTTTCTTGGACGGCGCCATACCAGCTATAATAGCGCCCCGGAGATTGTTCGTAACCAATTTTGTAGCCAACTACTTTTCCCGAATCGACAGCAGCAATGACTAAGACGTTATGTTTCTCTACTATTTTTCTTTCCAAATCGGTCGCATTTTGAAAGATTTCATCATGCACGTTTAATATTCCCTGCATTATTTCTTCATCTGGCATTCGCCAAAACGCTGCAATTTGAATCAATGGCCTCTCTCCCGTTCATCCTTTTATCACTTTTTCAATAGATGAAGAAAGCAAATGCAATTCATGCATCGGCCTCGTCATCGAAACGTAGAGCAATTTACGATCAATCGGATTGTTCCGAAATGGATCTTCGAAATCTGCGATCAACACCGCATCAAATTCGAGCCCTTTCGATAAATGACTAGGTACGATCAATAGGCAATCCCCATCAATTTCCGATTCCTCTTCCAATAATTGAACGAGCATTTCTGTTTTTTTCAATTGTTTATAGATTTTCTTTGCCTCTGAATGTGTCTTACATAGTAATGCTACCGAACGATGTCCTCGTTCGATAATTTCATTGTAAATGACCGATATTTTTTCCTGATCGATCGCTTCCATCTGATAAAATTTTGGTGCGATGCCATGTCGCACGACAGGTTCAACGAGAGGCAAATCTTCATCCATCTTTACAAGAACTTCATTGGCCAACTCCATAATTTCAATCGTTGTCCGATAACTTTTTTGCAAAGTCGTATAGGTGGCACGGGGGAACAATTCTTTGACCGGTTCCCATGAGGTGAGCGCCCGATAGCTATGGATCCCTTGAGCTAGATCGCCAACCATCGTAAACATATCTGTCTCCAAACCATCCTGTAATGCTGCAAGCTGAAAATAACTATAATCCTGTACTTCATCAATGAACACGACGCGCATTTTCCATTCATCCGCTATTCCCTTAAGCTTCGCATGCAAATAATACAATGCGGCCAAGTCCTCAATTTCCCAGATTTCAGCTTGATGAGCAGCCAAAAAAGCATCCCGATCGGCATCAGACCAATGGAATGATAATTCTTTCTGTAATTGTGGATCCGTCAACCATTCTCTATACAAATTTTTCACATTGAATTTTTTAAATTTGCGGAAGTACGTTGCAACTGTCTTTTTACCTTCCTTTTCAATCGAAGGAAGTCTTGTATCCCGTTCATCCATAATTTTAGTAATCATCGATTTTCGCTTTTCATCGTCCCGAATGCCATACAAAGCTTTGTCCAATGCTTCCTCATATTTATCCGATAAAAGTTTGTACAATTGCTTTCTTTTTCGATTCACCTCGGTTTGCATAATACGTTTAATCCGTTCAATACGCTTTTCAATCGGCAAATAACGAAAATCTTTCAGAAATAATCTTTTTAATCTTGAAGCCTTAATAATTCTATATTTTTCTATGTACACATCTTCAAATAGGTTTGCTGTACGATGCTCAATCATTTCAACGTATCTTTGCATAATTTCCCGATATTCCAATGAACCTTTCATACGGGAAATGAAAAGCGTATTCTCGTCGATTATGTCGTTCTCCATCAATTGCTCTAATGTGTCATTTGAACCTTTTACTTTCAGCTTAATTCCTGTGGAGGCTAAGATGTACTCTGTGAATGTCGTTTGACAAATTTTCCCTACCCCTAATTCTGGAAGCACATCGCTAATATATTCGATGAATAGTTTATTAGGTGCTAATATCATAAGCTTTTCAGGAGGAAAATCGAGTGGCCCCATTGTATAGAGGAAATAGGAAATCCGATGAAGTGCAATCGTTGTTTTACCACTTCCTGCCGCACCTTGTACGATAATCGGCTGTTTCAAGTTTGCACGAATAATTTCATTTTGCTCAGCTTGAATCGTCGACACAATTTCTGTCAGCCTAACATCGGCTTTGCCGGAAAGCGCATCCTGCAACAATTCATCATTTGTCGTCAAATCAATGTCAAGGACATCCAATAATTCGCCTTCCTCAATCTTATACTGGCGCTTCGAAAAAAGATGACCGTTAATTTCCTCATCTCTTACCTTATAGGTAAGATCACCTAACCTGCCATCATAATAGACATTCGCAACCGGTGACCGCCAATCGACGATGATCGGCTCCTGCGTTTCTTGATGAAAAACAGAGGTTTTCCCGATATAAAGGAATTCGTCCTTTTCCCCTTCTGCTTGGAAATGGATACGGGCAAAATACGGTTTCTGCCGAATCGCCTCCAAACCTTCTTTTTGAGAGCGTGCCATTTCAAAAAAACGCGCATTCGTCAAAATATTAATATAACTCATACTGGAATCTAAGTAGTCCAAGTCTGCCATTGCTTGGCGAATTTCATCTTGCGAGGATTTTACATCACGTTGAGACTCTTCCAAAAGTTTCTGCATGTACTGTTTCGTGTAGTCAAGCCGCTGCAATTCAAACTCAAAATCAGGATGTTTCTGCATAGACAGGTCCTCCATTTTGTGTATTATTTGCGTCCTGCTTCTTGTTGGTGAGATGTTGGGGATAATAAAGACGGAATTCGATTGTACCACTTTAGAATGTTTTGGGCAATAGCATTTTTCAGAATTATTATCAGCAGCTTTGAAAGCTTTTGCCCTATTGTTTGAATCAAATCTATCAACTCTAACTTTATTTCGAATGGTTTTATAGACTGTTTGGGCTGGCTCCCGGCAGCTTCGAGCTTGTTGGCTTGGTAGTCGAGCGGTTGGTGTCAGCTTCGAGCGCGGCGACAAGGATTCGAGAGGTTGGCTTCCTATTTCGAGCAGTTAAGAACCATTATCGAGCGATTCATTTGTGAATCTATATTTTTTCCAAAAAGATGAGACCGCCCGTACGACGCTCTCATCTTTTTTCATAGCAGACCATCCAGCCTCCATTAGACTCTTCGATACCCGTTCCAATCCAGCCATCTACCAATAAAGTTTGCTGCAATTCAGTATTAGACATGTCAACGAACTTGCATTCTTGTATTTCTCTTACAGCCATCTCCTGCTTTAATAAGTTTTTCATAAAAACATATCGCAGCAACCCGCCATATTTATTTTTCAAAGCAACGATATGCATACCTAAAGAAAACTTGTCCTTTAAGCTTGCAATATTGAATGGCGCTACTGTTGCGCAAATATAATGATACCGGTCACGGTCGATTGATTGCACTATTTGCTTGCCTAACAATTGTTGCAAATGGTTTCCTCGATAATCTGGATCGACATTTGATATTTCGGAGTATATTACATACGGCAATTGCTCGTCTGACAAACCCGCATCCTTGCCTAAATGCTCCTCGTCGTTTTCAGGCTGCAAAATTGCCCGGAATGCGATTAATTGATCGTGATGGAAGGCACCTAAAATTGCACCTTTACCTTGAAGAATAAATTTGAATTCTTCATCCGATAATGGCTGTAACGATGACGGGTTCGATAAAGATGCAATCACTTTATTTTGGAGTATTTGTAAATCCTTTAGAGCACTTTCATCCAAATACGCGGTCGTGACAATTTTGCCATTTAATAGCTCATATTGTTTTGTCATCCGATAACTTTCTCCGAATAAGCAGTCATGCGATGTAATGCTTCTTCATCAACATCAACGCCTAATCCAGCCTGCTCGTTTAACCGGATAAATGGGACGTGATAAGTAAGGTTTCCGATGTCTTCACTAAATTTAAGCGGTCCTGTCAATTCAACGCTCGTAATGATTTTTTTAGAAAATGCTACATGGAATCCCGCTGCTGATCCAACTGAAGATTCAACCATAGAGCCGATTTGGCATTCGATTCCCGCCATCTCAGCCATATGCGCCAACTTCATTGCTGGGTAAATACCGCCGCATTTCATCAGTTTTATATTTACCTTGTCTGCGGCTCTTTTTGCAATAATTTCACGCATTTCTCTTGCACCTTTCAATCCTTCATCGATCATGAGAGGCACATGCGTTTTCGATTTAATTTCCACCATTGCGTCAATATCATCCGCTTTCACAGGCTGTTCAAGCCAATCAAGGGAACAGTGCTCTAATGTATTCAAAGCCTTTAAAGTATTTGAGCTATTCACCCATCCTTGATTGACATCAACTCGAATTGCAATTTCTTCACCAACACTCTTGCGGACAGCTTCAATTCGTTTTACGTCTCCCAATACATCCGTTCCAACTTTCATTTTCAATGAACGGTATCCTTCAGCAACTCGGTCTTCCGCCTCTTTCGCCATTTTTTCTGGGGAACCGATGCTTAGTACATGTGTAATTGGGAATTCGTCATGGTATTTGCCGCCAAGCAGATCATACACGGGCACTCCTAATGCTTTTCCGACAACATCATAGCACGCAATGTCAATCGCTGCTTTTGCAGCTGGGGCACCGTAAATTTCAGCATCCATTCGCTCATGGATCCGTTCTATATGTGCGGGATTCATGCCGATTAGTTTCGGTGCGATCGTATTTTTTAATACTGCGAAAGTGCCTTCAAAGCTTTCGCCAGTAACATGATCATCCGGAACAGCTTCACCATAGCCGATCATCCCGTTATCCGTCGTCAACTTCACTATGATTGAAGGCATTGTGTCATAAGATGCATAACTAATAATGAATGGTTCATGCAATGGTAAATGAATCGCGAAGATTTCAATCTCAGTAATTTTCATTTTTCATAATCCTTTCAATACGTTACTATTCTTGAACTATTGTATCACTCAATCGCAATTTCCGATCAGTTTAAATCATAAATCGAGTGAATAAAATGCAAGATAACATGCAACTGCAATATCCAATGAATCATACACGAAGAATTTATACTTTGTTGTGATTAATGATAATGGTACACTAAAAAACATGATAACGCTTTATGCATATCGCAGATAACTATACAAAGGAGAGCGTTTTATGAAGAAAGAACATAAAAAAGAAAAATTGCGTTCTTTAATCCAAAGATATTTTTTTATTACATTAGGGGCAACTTTAGCAGCGGTAGCTTTGGAGCTATTCCTCATACCGAACTCCGTTATTGACGGCGGAATAATCGGTATTTCACTTATTTTGAATTTCATAACCGGGCTGCCGTTTGGGATACTCATTTTAGTGATTAACTTGCCGTTTTTATTTTTTGGCTATAAACATATCGGCAAAAACTTTTTCATTTCATCCACAGTTGCAATTATTTTATTGGCAATCATTGAATTCCCGTTGAAACCAGTTGGACCTTTTGTAACTGATCCGCTTTTGGCTACCGTATTTGGCGGCTTAATATTAGGTACTGGAGTAGGACTCGTCATACGGAATGGGGGAGCTTTAGATGGCACCGAAATTTTAGGGATTTTATTAACGAGGAAAATTCCATATTCTGTCGGTGAGTTCGTTATGTTCTTCAATATATTCATTTTTGCTTGGGCTGGGTTTGTCATGTCTTGGGAAAAAGCAATGTATTCTATCCTTACTTATTACATCGCATCTAAAGCAATTGATTTAGTGATACAAGGTTTGGAAGACACGAAAGCAATTATTATTGTGTCAGATGAGTATGAGGAGTTAAGCGATACAATTCATGAACGCCTTGGACGCACTGTTACGAAGCTGCATGGGAAAGGTGGATTTAATGACAATGAAAAAGACATCATTTACGTTGTCGTCACGCGTCTCGAACTCTCTAAGCTAAAACAAATAGTACGGGATGTAGACCCTTCCGCATTCCTTACAATTATGAATACGCAAGAAACATTGGGTGCGACTTTCAAGTCTGCTATCCATTAAAAAAAGCCTTGCAATTCCGTCTGCAAGGCTTTTTTCATACGGTTTTTAAATTTTTCTCTTCTTCGACGCGTTTCAACGCTTCCATTTTATTTACTGTCAAATACGGCCTTCCCTCATCCCATAAAACGCGAACGGGCACTTGATAAGCTTGAGATAAGTGCTCATCTGTCAAAACGGCATTTTTCTCCCCTGCTGCCACGATCTCGCCCTCTTTCAATAGTAGGACGTGGGTAATTTCTTCCACTACTTCTTCAATGTGATGTGTAACATAAATAACATGGCAACCGTTTTTTGTTACGACTGATAATGTATGTAAAAATTGTTCTCGCGACAAAATATCAAGGCCAGAACACGGCTCATCCATAATGAGCATCTGCGGTCGGTTCATTAATGCGCGGGCAATCATAATTCGCCTTTTCTCGCCTTCGGATAATAAATTGACGCGCTTCCCCTTCAAATAACTCAATCGGAAATCCTGCAGTAACTCATCTACCCGACGATAATCCTCCACAGAAGGCTGCTCATATAAGCCGAAGCTGGCGAATTTTCCGCTTACAACGACACGTTCGACCGTGTCATTTTGAAACATTTGAGAAAATCTTTCCAATGAACTACTTACGAAACCGATTTCCTTTCTTAATTCTGGCAAATTCGTCTCACCAAATCGGTTTCCTAATACGTGCACTTCACCTTCTGACGGGAATTGGTGGGCTGATACGATTGACAATAAAGAAGTCTTGCCAGATCCGTTTAACCCTAATATCGCCCAATGTTCCCCTTGCCGGATTTTCCAGTCGATCTCTTTCAAAATTTGTTGTTCGCCTCTTCGGAATGAAACTTGCTGTAAGTCAATGATGTGTTCCACCCTATTTCCTCCTTTCATTTTCGAAGCTCAAGTTGGCTCATCTTCGTGACCCGGATAATTTGACCTTCCTTAAGCTGTAAAACACTTTCTGTATTCGCTAAGTTCCCACCTAAAAACTCGTAAAGGAGAGGTTCCTTCCCCTCTTCAAAAATTTGAACATATCCTAAACCATAAGCTGTTGTTGCTTTGTATATGCCTGGTTCTATATCTATACCTACATGCCAAATCCCCGCAGATAAGTCATTTAAAAGCTGTGTTGTCGTCGGAGTAATGTTGATGGAATCATATCCGCCGTCAGCCCGCAACGTATAGGACTCTGCAATATCAATCGTCAAGCTGCTGACACCTGCATAGCTGCCGACGAGTTCTCGAAAAATGAGGTCTCCGGCACGATCGTATAAAAAGATATTTCCCGCAGGATGCCCTGTTATTGTATACCTTCCATCTGGTAGATTAATTTCCACTCCTTCTTGCGGAACGAGTGGAATATTTACTGACTCGGCGCCCGTATTACTTCTATCCATCTTTTCATAAATCGCTTCATGAACTTTGCCGATTAATTTTTCTTTTTCCGCACCAATAATTTCAGAATTTTCCACATACCGCAATTCTTTTTCAACAGATTTGCTTTTAGTAAACTGACAGCCGGAAAGGATAGTGTAGAACAAAATCGACATAGCAAGCATACAAAACCAAATGACACGTTGTTGCTCAAATTGTTTCAGCATAGTATTTTTCATAATACTCCACCGTCCCTAATGGCCCGACTGTCAATTCCTTCTCATGAAAGCTAAGCATATGCTCTATCATTTTCGTTTGCTCAGCTGCACTCATGCCTTGAAGTGGAATGCAAAGCAAGCGATGTGCAATGAATTGATGACGATCCGGCAGCTTCATTTCCTTTTTTATTTTATTGTACTTAGATAGATCCATTTCTACTTTTAAAAATGTTTCTTGATCAGCGGTGAATTTTTGTTCATGTACAATCGTGCCTGCTTTTAGAAAAATGACACGATCTGCATATAAATCTAAGTTTTCTAGTAAATGAGAAGCTACAAAAATCAACTTATCTTCCTTTTTCATTTCCATAAGACAATCGGATATAAGAGCCACATTGGAAATATCAAGGCCATTCATTACTTCATCCATAAGCATGACTGGCGTATTAGCCGCCATCATCATTGCAAAGCATAGGCGTTGCCGCATACCTAACGAATACGTACGGACTTTCTTTTTGACATAATGCCCCATATCTAAGCGTTCGATGATTGGTTGGACTCTTTTTGTCGAACCCGTCCACATTTTCGCATAGAGCTTCAAGTGATCAACGCCTGATAGTTCTTCAAACAAATCTTTTTGTTCAGGAAAAGTCGTAAGCATTTTATGAATTGATAATTCCTCTTTTTCATTCCGGTACGCCCATTTTCCGTCAAAGATCACTTGCCCTGAATCAGGCTTTATAAAGTTGGCCATTACGCTAAACATTGTTGTTTTACCAGTTCCATTTGGAGCTGCAACGCCAATGATTTCTCCTTTTTCCGCAACGAAATTCAATCGGTCTAATACGACTTTATCTTTATACGCTTTTGAAACATCCTTTAATGTCAACAATGATTGTTCCCCCACTCAAATTGAATTCAAAGAGGATTTCAGTTTTCGCACATGTTTCCATTTGTTCCACCCATATAAGAGGAAAACAACAATTACGTTTAAAATAAGGAGCCATGCAAACGTATGCTTAAAATCCATTTTGTCATTGCCAAACTTCATAGCCGCTTCCCCGCTCAATACCGAACCAATATCAATAAATTTAATCGGCTGTAAAAAATCTGCAGTTATACCTGCAGTAGCCATCAAATCTGGAAGCACAATAATGCCAAGCAGCGTTAAGACAGTTGCATACAAATTTTTTGTCATGTTGTTCAAAAATGCAGTTGCATAAAGCAAAAGCAAAGTGATGAGAGCAAAAGCGATGAGCATATCAAGGAAATATCTCGACACAGATACTGTAATAAATTGTCCGCCTTCGTATATAAGGACAGGGGAATTGAAATTTCCCCAACCTGCCTTTAAGGCAACGAAAGCCCCTCCTACAAATACACCAGCAATGATAAAAAACATAATTTGTATAAAATGGATAAGCACCTTGCCATGCATTTTTTGCATGAACGATATCGGAAATCCAGACATTACTGTTTTTTTCTGTTGATCATGCAGCATCATGCTGCTTCCCATAAGAAGGACGAATAGACAAAACAATAATCCACTTACTTGATCAATGGCGACAGGCAAATAATTGCTTGCTACGAAAGGATCCGGCTGAAGCGACAGCTTATGCTCTCTATAATACTGCAAACGAGCCGTTTCCTTATAAATTTCCTCTTTTGGAACAATGTAATTAGGATGAATTCCCTTATTGCCTAAATCATGCAGTTCAAGGCGCAGTTCATTTAACAGAAGTCCATCTTCTATATATTTTGCATCGTCTTCTTTTTTCCACAAATAAAATCGCTGCATATTAATTAGTGATGATTGCTGTGTCAAGTTGTTATAAATTTTCTCACCTTCTGTGGTCTCCCTCAATTCTTCCGGAAAAGCATTGAAAATTGTTTGAATGTGACCCGCTTCTTCATTCTTCAAAAACTGCATATCTTCAATATCCAATTGGCTGTAGTGCAAATAATACAACGGGAAAAATATAATGACGGCAACACCTAACAAACTATTTTTCCTACTTTGTAATAGAAGCTTCCATTCAAATCTTAAATAAGTTAAGAACATAGCTTAATCCTTCCTCTATTTTTATCCAAGTTGGTAAAACTGTCTCTTACTCACTATTTTTGACATGAAGAATACAAGTATTTCAATTAGCACGAAGGCTATGAGCAAAATGACAATACCTTTCGTATAAGTGATTGATTCAATATTTACTAGAAAATTTTTCTCCCCGGTCAATACATTCCCAATATCAAAATATGTTTGCGGGAAATAACTGATATCGATACCGAATAATTCCCTAGTCGTTCTTGAAAAATAAAATCGTTCTAAGAAAAGAATAAGACTGCTAACAATGAGGACGATCCATTCATTTTTAAACAATAAACTTAAAATGACATTGAGCCGGATGAATAGCAGCGATAAGAGCGGCACGACGATCAACGTTTTCGCTAAAAAATTGCCGATGGAAATGACATCATACTCTTCCAAAGTAAATCTCTGTTGTGCTGTCATAATCGGTACGTGCAAATCAAAATAACCGAAACCATATTGTAGCGTCATACAAATTACACCAATGAGAAGGATGGCAAGAAGAATCAATGTAGAATACATAAAAGCTGCAAACGATTTTAAATTCAATTGACGATACCAAGATAACGGTAAACCTATTAAAACTGTTCGATATTTTCGATCTCGTGTCAAAATATCACTGCTGAAAAAAATGACACAGAAAAGCATTATATAAATGCCATTTTCCTGTAAAAACTTTTGTAATGCTTGCAAACCTGTTTTTTCATACATCAATCCGAATGTTATCGGATAATCGTTTGATAAATAGTCATCGTATCGCATCGTCGTCTGATAATACAAATGCATACGATCCTTTCCCGGAAATGGAGATTGCTTAAATAAATGAGTGTCCTGCATATAATCGGATGGGTTTCCATCAAGTGAAAATGCACGTAAATGCAAGAACCTCGTAAAATTCCCGTCTTCATGGGCTTGTAGCATTGCACCATACAACCTCATGTAAAAGTCATTGTTGCCATAGACTGGCACTCCGGTATGGAATACAACTCCAGTTGTCCCTTTTGCTTCTCTCAATTTTTGCTCCACATCGAGATCAGCCAAATAATTGCTCATTTCTTCTTCAGAGAACGTCTCTTTCGTTTCCTTATTCGGTAAAATAATAAAGCAATAACTCAACAGCAATACACCTATAAACAACACAAACGGTAAATTGCGCTTACTCCTCGAAGTAATCAGAAATTCATGTTTTATATACGTTCGATTCATCACAGCTTCCCCTTTTATTTTTTCCCTCTCATTTTTCTATGCAGAGTAATTTTTTATAATTTTTTGTTCTTTCAGTCTACTATATCGAGATTAGCAACAGTTTTCAATACAATTTTACATGGCGCTCCTATCATGAAAAGTTTACACTGGAGAAAATACCTCTTTTGGAGATGGACATTATGGACTTATTGATTGTTATTTTCCCTGTCTTTTTCATATTTGCAGTTGGCTATGCAGGACAGAAACTTATTGGTTTTGATATTCGGACAATTTCAACAGCTGCGCTATATTTAATGTCCCCTTTCCTATCTTTTCGGACATTTTACACGAATCCTCTCACAATGGATTATTTTTATATCATCTTGTTTTCTGTAATTCTTTCGATTGTATTATTTTTCATAGTTTGGATTTTATCTTTTGCAATGAAAGCTACTAGATCAGAACGGTCTGCTATGATATTAGGAGCAGTTTTTATGAATAGCGGTAACTATGGCGCACCGGTTGTGCTTTTCGCGTTAGGTGCAATCGGGTTTGACTATGCGGTTATCATGATGGTCTTTCAGTCTCTCTTAATGAATTCATTCGGTATTTTCTTCGCATCCATCGGTGGCCAGGAACGTGCCAATTGGAAAGACGCTTTGCAAAGAGTGGCTAAAATGCCGCTTATATACGCGGCAGCATTTGGGATTGCATTGAATTTAATGCACGTGAGCATTCCGAGCCTCTTTATGGATGGGATCAGCTTAGTCGCGGATGCTTCCATTCCAACGGTAATGTTAGTATTGGGCATGCAGTTAGCGACAATTGTCCGAAAAAAAGTGACCTATCACTATGTCACTGCTGTAGCGATACTTCGGATGTTCATTTCACCAATAGTTGCTACTGCAATTTTATTCTTTATGCCTGTCAACGATACGCTTCGGAATGTAATGATTATTCAAGCTTCCATGCCAGCTGCAGCCAACACGACAATGTTTGCGCTGCAGTTTGGCACGGAGCCAGATTTAGTCTCTTTCACAACGTTTATTACGACATTGCTTAGCATCGTCACGATTCCAGTCATATTATTTTTCATCGGTATTTGATCTGCATGTATTTCTAAACAATAAAAACCCCGCCCGGCTATGTAGCCAGTGACGGGGGTTTCCTTCGTTACGCAGTAATCGTTTCATTTTTGTTTGGATTGTTTTTCGTTTTCACCTGAATAATTAATAGGACAAGGAAAATTCCTAATCCAACAATGTCTGTTATTGTTTCCGGGAAGATTAAGAGCAATCCAGTTGCTACAATGATAATCCGTTCGATCCAATTGCATTTCCTGTACCAATAACCGATCATACCTGCACCGATGGCTACCATCCCGGTAATAGCTGTAATAACGACCCATATGATTTCAAGCGGTGAGGAATCAATCATTAATAACGCTGGATTGAATACGAACATATACGGAATGATGAATGCTGCAATCGCCAACTTTGCGGAGTTTACACCCGTTTTGATCGGGTCTCCTCCTGAAATTCCTGATGCAGCAAAGGCGGCTAGCGCTACTGGAGGCGTAATATCCGCGATAATTCCGAAATAGAAAACGAATAAATGAGCCGAAATCGCAACGACAACGGGCACTGTTGTTCCTGGCCCCATTTCTCCGCCCATAAGCAAAAGAATAATAGCCGGTGCAGCAATTGTAGAAGTAATAACATAGTTTGCTGTTGTCGGCGAGCCCATTCCTAATATTAGCGCGGCAAACATTGTAAAGATCAAGGTTAACACGATATTTCCACCAGCCGCGGATACTAACCCATTTGCCAAACTTAAACCTAATCCCGTTTTCACAACGACACCAACAATTATACCAGCACACGCAGTAGCAGCTGCAACAGCCAAAGCAGTTCTTGCTCCATCCACTAACGCATAAATAATGTCCTTAATTCCAAGTCTAGTCGATTTATCAAATGCACTTACGACTAATGTAAGAACGATACCTAATAGAGCAGCTTTCATTGTTGGAATTCCTAATAATAAGAAAAGTATAATCCCCAAAATAGGAAGCAGCAAATAAATCTTTTTTAATGTCGCCTTACGATCAGGTATTTGATCGGGTGACATTCCCTGTAAGCCGACACGCTTCGCTTCGAAATGTGTCATAATCCAAATTCCTGTAAAATAAAGCAACGCAGGGATTGCTGCAGCCTTCGCAATTTCCCAATACGTCACACCGCCGATGAACTCAACCATCAAGAACGCTGCAGCCCCCATGATTGGAGGCATGATTTGGCCACCTGTAGAAGCAGCTGCCTCAACTCCACCCGCAAATTCTTTGCGGTAGCCTAACTTTTTCATCATCGGAATCGTGTATGAACCTGAACCGACAACGTTTGCGACTGAACTTCCAGAAATCGTCCCTTGAAGCGCACTTGAGAAAATTGCAACCTTTGCTGGTCCACCTGTCAATTTACCAGCCAATACGACAGCCAAATCATTGAAGTAGTTTCCGACCCCGGTCTTCACTAAGAAAGCACCGAAGAGTAAGAAGACGAATATGAAGGTAGCAGATACACTAATCGGCGTACCTAAAATTCCATCTGTCGTGAAAAACATTAATTGGACAAGACTATTAACGTCCTGGCCTCTATGTGCCAAAAAGCCCGGGAAATATGGACCGAAAAATGCATACACCAAAAAGATTGTCGAAATGATTGTAATTGGCATTCCAACTGCACGCCGAGCGGCTTCTAACGTCAAGAGAACTGCTGCAATACCAATGATCAAATCCATCGAAGATACACGCCCGACCCTGAACACAAGTTCGTCATAAAACAATGGCCAATAAAGCCCCACAGCAATCGCAATCAAAGATAGGATAATATCATAAAACGGGACCTTATTCCTTTTCACGCCAGGCTGCTTTTTAGCTGGAAACAGCAAGAAAATAAGCGATAATGCAAACCCAAGATGAATCGACCGCTGTATGTAAGCAGTGAACGGTGCGCCAATGGAAGTGTACAATTGAAAGATCGAAAACGCTAATAGCCCTCCGAAAACAACCCATTTTAAGATTCCTACTAAATCCCGTGTATTTGATTCAGGATCATATTTTTGAAGGATTTCAAGCTGTTCTTCTTCACTCAATGTATCCGCTTGCACAGCATTCGTCTCTAATTCTATTTTTGGATCTTGTTGTTTTTTATCCTTATTAACCATTCAGCTTAACTCCTTTCATCATATCGTATAAAGAGATCCGCTCTACTTCGAACAGGTATGATTTTCCTTTTGTCAAATGTTTTTTCAAGTTTACTTCTTCACCTTTATATCTGAATGCCAAGTCTGCATCGACATCACCAACAAAAAGCACAAACGAATCTACTACACGATTTTCAAAGGTTAATGTATAGATTCCATCTTCCACAGTTAATGTTTCGCCTTGTTCGGCATAGCCCGGCAAACCTATACCGACATCCTCATAGTTCATCGATAAAAATTGTATTTGACCGCGAGGTGTCACTCTATATTGCTCAAACACATTCGATAGAAAAATGGAGTGGACATATCGAATCTCGAATGCCTGCTCATCTTCCATTAGTATGTAATAGATTTTTGGATGATCCGATCGATGATCAGAAAATGTAAAAACCTTGAAAAGAGGCAGAAAAATGACGAGGACAATTATAAGCACGATTACTAGAATGAGTGAAAGCAAAATCCTTTTGTTCATCCGCCTTCTTCCTTTCTCATTCGCAATGAAAGAATGGGACGGATGAAGCTTTATGCCTCACCGCCCCGTCATGATACATGCTTATTCAATTATTATTGCTCGTCAAAATACTTTTGCGCACCCGGATGTACAGGAATTCCAATTCCATCAAGTCCTGTTTCAGCCTTAATTAAGGCACCTTTCGGATGTGTTAATTTTGAAGCATTGTCATAGATTGATTTTGTAATTTCATAGACAAGATCTTCCGGAAGCTCGTTTTGAACGACTAACATCGCACCGACAGATACTGTTGGTGTGTCATCAGCCAATCCATAAGTGCCTGCTGGAATGACTTCTTTTGCGTAGTATTGGTATTTCTCAATTAACTCATCAGCTTTTTCATCCGTTACAGGTACTACGAATACTTTTGAATTAGCATTCAAACTTTCGACAGCAGCAGTCGGAGTTCCTCCAGTGATGAATGCTGCATCAATTTGACCGGATTGCAAGCTTTCTTGTGATTCTCCGAAGTCAAGGTTTTGCGGCTGAATGTCTTTCATTGTCAAGCCGTGTACTTCAAGCAATTGCTCCGCATTCGCATAAGTACCGGAACCAGGAGCACCGACAGAAACCTTTTTGCCCTTCAAATCCTCAAATGACTTAATGCCCGTTTTCTCAGTCGTTACTAACTGAACTGTTTCGGGATAAAGTGCACCGATTGCAGATACGTTATCGATCACTTCACCATCAAACATCATTTCACCTTTTGAAGCGTAAGAAGCGATATCCGTTTGAACAAATGCAATTTCAGCGTCTCCGTCTTTTAGCGCTGTCATATTAGCAGCGGATGCCTGTGAAACTTCTGCCGTTGTTTTGATGCCAGTATCGGAACCGATCATATCAGCAAGAGCGCCCCCAAGCGCATAGTAAGTTCCTTGCGTCCCACCCGTCAAAATACTTAAGTAATCATAATCCTCTTTCGTTTTGTTAGAACCGGACCCATTGCTTGAATTATCCGAGTTACATGCAGAAAGAACGAGTACTGCAATTAATGAAATGAATGCAAGAATTCTAATTCTATGTTTCTTCATCCAGTTTCTCCCCTTTTATAGTTTGATAGTTACTAACTTAGAAACCATTCTAACATGAAAGGGCTCTCATTTGTCAACGTTCTATAAAAAATAGTCTGTAATTTGCAAGCGTTATCAGTTCAAACTTTTCACTCTAATCATTCACTTCGAATAGCCTTTAATAGATAAAAACAACAAACACCTAAATTAAATCATCTTTCAATTACAGGTTAATTACTCACAAATCGGTCGTGAAGTCCTATCGTATAATTAATGCATCTTAGATCGTAAGGTACTATAAATCGAATACTAATAATAAAATTATTAAGAAGGAAGTGGAGCCCATTTGGTTGAATATAGTACTTTACATCGATGCAAAGGAGATAGCGAATGAATAAAATATATGATTACTATTGTAACAATGCAATCAAGTGGGCAAAAAAACATTTAGGCTCAGAAGACTACCGCTTCATTTGCCTAGCTTTTGTTGAGGACGCTTTGGAAAGAAGCAATAATATTGAAATCTTTGGCGGAGATACCGCAAAAGAATCTGCTGATTTGTATAAAACAAATATGCAAACAGGCATACCTCCAGAAGGAACCTTTGTTTTTTATGATTGCTTCGGAACAATTAGCGGCGAGCGAAAAAATTGGGGGCATGTTGGATTATCGATAGGTAACGGAGAAGTGATCCATGCTTGGGATAAAGTAAGAATTGATCATTATCTTGATATAGAGAAGTTACCTGCTGCCATAGGCTGGCAACAACCAACGTTTATTGGGTGGGTGCCAATTGACCGTGTCATGGTTGGTTTTCAAAGGAAAATTTATTAGCGATTGCATTAAAAAGAGGCGTATTCTGTTTAATGAACAGCTTACTCCTCTTTCTTCGTTCCATTTCATTTATGCCATTTAATAGTAAAGCAATTCGTTTTGTAGTTGCCTTTTAATTGCCAAAATCTTTTATCCATTTTGGCAAAATTCGTACTCAAGGTCGTAGAAAGTCGTCAACTATACGGTACGTGAGCACTCGACATTTAAGTTTCGAAATGAAGTTTTAAGGATTTTTGCAATGTCTTCATGAATCGCCATTCTTTTTTCATCTACAAGCTATTCTGTTCGGATGCCTGATTTGCTTCCAAATACGTAATGCCCGCTTCATCCAAATCTCTTTTGCGATGGGCGAGGCGTGAAGCTGCACAGGAAGCAATGCTTGCGACAAGGTCATCAAGGAATGTATGCACTCCGATGCCCTTTTTCGTATCCAAGTCATTAATAATCCCAATTTTGTTTTTATCAAGATGGCCGAATGTCGTAACGGCGATTGAGCCATATGTGAAAACTGCCCCTAATGCGATTGTTTCATCCACCCCGAAAAGGCCTTCATCAGAATCGACGATTTGCTGCAACGGTGCCGAAAGCTTCCCTTGCTCTGCTAACTCATCCAATTCAATGCCTACCAATATCGCGTGCTGAAGTTCCCTTTTCCGCAAAACCTTTTCGACTGAATCAATGCATTCATCAAGATCCAGTCCTTCATTGTATGGCACTTGCATTTCATAAACTATTTTAGCTACATCTTCAAGCGTCACTCCTCTGCGAAGCAAAGCATCCTTTGTAGCTTTTGTGACGACATCTGAATGTACAATATTTTTTCCTGTAAACATGAAGTCCCCTCTTTTCCATCCCTTCGAACACATCTAATGATGTCTAATTGAAAGGCTGTTTATTTAAACCCGCAAAACCATTTGAATTTTCTGCGGTCTTTTAAGCATTATACCTGTTTACGGCAATATGTTACAATCTTCTTACATACCTGAAGAGGAGGAAGCATTTGTATGAATTACGGAAAGATAGAAGAGGTAAATCTTTTCAGCGAATCGCTGAATGAGGAAATGCAACTTCTTATCCATTTACCTCACCAATACTCTCCTTTATATAAATATTCAGTGCTGATCGCGTCTGACGGGAAAGACTATTTTCAATACGGGCGCCTTGGACGCGTAACAGATGAGTTAGTTCATGAAGGAGAAATTGAAAACATGATCATTGTAGGCGTTCCTTACAAAAGTGTGAAAGAGCGCCGAAGGATGTATCATCCTGAAGGCGACCGACATTTGGATTATATTCGCTTTTTAGCTCATGAACTTGTTCCATATATCGATCAAAACTATCCGACATACCAAGTAGGAAACGGAAGAGCTTTAATCGGCGATTCGTTGGCCGCTACAATTTCACTGCTCACCGCATTGAAATATCCGAATTGTTTCGGAAAAGTCATTTTGCATTCCCCTTATGTTGACGATTATGTGCTGGACAAGGTTGAAGCAGCAAAGGACCCTTCTTCCCTTTCTATCTACCATATTATCGGTGATGGGGAAACGGAAGTGCAAACTACCTCAGATGGCATACAGGATTTCTTAACACCAAATCGGAAATTAAATAAATTAATAAAAAGAAAAGGGTTTCCGTACTTCTATGAAGAATTTAATGGTGAGCATACTTGGAAATTTTGGCAACAAGATATTCCCCGTGCAATTAGGGAAAATTTCCATTATTAATGATTATAAACGGACAATTTCCTGTTCACCTGCTATAATTGGCAATATGAAGTGTGAACTAAACAATAACAAGGAGGTCTTTCATTATGAAATATGGCATTGTTGCATTTCCTTCTAAGAAACTTCAAGATCTTGCAAATGGGTATCGGAAACGCTATGATCCTCATTATTCTCTAATTACGCCTCATATGACGATTAAAGGTGTATTTGAAGCGAACGACAAGGAAATCGAACAAGTGGCAAAAGCGATTCATGAAGTTACTGAAAAGCATAGCCCATTCGAGTTAAACGTCTCTAAAGTAAGCACATTTGCACCTATTACGAATACAATTTATTTTAAAGTGACACCGAATGAAGAAATTTTATCTCTTCATAAAGACTTGAACGAAGATTTCTTCGGTGATCCGCCAGAATACTCCTTCGTCCCCCATATTACAATTGCCCAAAAACTGAGCTCCGGTGAACATGACGACATCATCGGGCAATTGAAAATGATCGGTGTAGACCATACCGAAGTGATTGACCGAATTCATTTGCTTTATCAGCTGGAAGACGGCTCATGGACTGTGTATGAGACATTCCGTTTAGATGAGGATAAATAAGAATTGTTCGAAGTGAAAATCGCTTGCACGGAAAAAGAACGGGACGATGCTTTTTTCGTACGGAAGAAAGTCTTTGTAGAAGAACAAGGAGTTCCTCTTAATCTTGAAATAGATGAGTTTGACAAATCAGCAACCCATTTCGTCGTCTATGAAGACGAACGTCCAATTGGAGCTGGCCGTATCCGCGAGATCCAAGAAGGAATCGGAAAAGTTGAGCGGGTATGCATTTTAAAAGAGTACCGAGGAAAACATTTAGGTAATTTAGCGATGAAAGCCCTTGAAAAGCAAGCGCAAGAAACAAAAATGAAAAAAATTGTTTTAAATGCCCAATCTTACGCAATTCCTTTCTACGAAAAATTAGGCTATGTCGTCACCTCGCCTGAATTTATGGATGCTGATATCCCTCACCGTGCAATGGAAAAAGATATCGAAGCTTAAATGCAATAAAGAAACCCGTCCTCGTATGCTGGACGGGTTTCTTATTGAAAAACAATCAAATATATTCGTTTACAACCATACCCTTGCCTACAATTCTTGCAATTCTATTAGACAAGTTTGCAGGATTTGGATGGATAAATCCTTTTTGATAGGGAGGCATAGAGGAAGTCGTGGCACGATTCCTTTGCTCACCGATTCTTTGCTGCTCATACTGAAGTTTTTTATCGAACTCTTCCATCATTTGTGGAGATAGATTCACTTTTCTCACTCTATTAATGTAAGCGAAGTTTGTTTGTTTCTCTTCTCCGATTGTCCGATTTGCATATATTTCAGACTGAATCGGCTGTATCGGCAATAGGTATCCCATGCGCACTCACCTCGTCATTCAATTTATTATAGTTTGTTAGCTCTATACCCGTTTTCCATTGTATGAAACATGATTTAGATTAATTACCTAACATGTTTTGAATATCGTTCAAATTGACCTGATTACCATCATTGACGATTGAACGGACCAAATCATCTTCTACATGTTGAGGTACGTGCTTATTTGCAAGCTGTCCAACCTTGCGCACAATTTTTCGAACTTGCCTCTCATCTTTAAAATCGGCAAACTGAATCGCGTTTGCTAATGCAAAAACCTCCTCCATCGGTACACCGGTCTTTGCTTCTATTTTTCTAAAAAAAGAATCGTTCATTATGTCAATTCCCCTCTCTTATATAAAACTGCATCCAACGATGATCAGCAAAATGAAGAGAACGACAATTAAAACAAATGTTGAGCCGTCGTATCCGCCTCTTCCATATCCGCCACCGTCATAATAGTTAGAATAGCATCCTCCAAACATAAAAATCCCTCCTTCCCTTCCATGTATCCTATGCGGATAATGGAGGAAAGAAGGGGGCGTTTGCACATTATTTTTTCTTTCAAATATTGCCTTTTGGCTTAAATATGAAAGAAGCGATGAACCCGAAGATGATTGCTGCACTGATTCCCGAGCTTGTCACTTCAAACATTCCTGTTAATACACCAACTAAGCCATGTTTCTCTGCTTCTGCCATGGCGCCATGTGTTAAAGAATTCCCGAATGAAGTGATCGGAATTGTAGCTCCTGCACCCGCAAAGTCGATAAGCGGTTCATAAAGACCTAAGCCGTCCATTATTGAGCCGGCAACGACTAATGCACAAAGTGTATGTGCCGGCGTTAGCTTAGCTACGTCAAACAAAAGTTGACCGATTACGCAAATTAAACCGCCTACAATAAAAGATGTAATATATATCGATAACAATCGGATCACTCATTTCATTTGGATTTCAACAGCATGTGCTATACAGGGGATTGTATCTCCCTGTTGATAGGACATCGGGGAAAGTAATGCCCCTGTAGCAATAAGCAACACTTTCTTATATTTATTTGACTTCAATTTATTGTATACATCGGAAAAATAGACAGCTGCCGAACACCCCGCTCCACTTGCTCCAGAGAAGAAGTCGGGGTGGTTTCCATAAAATTCTTTGCCGGCATCTCTAAAGTTTTCAAACTGTTTTACCCCTTGATTGCCTGCCAAAGTCTTAAATATTTCAAACCCTGTTTTCCCTAAATCCCCGGTCATAATTAGGTCATAATCGTCCTCAGTTGTGCCATGTCCTTCAAAATGACGCTGTAAAGTATCTGCCGCCGCAGGAGCCATTGCCGCCCCCATATTTAGCGGGTCGGTTAAGCCGAAATCTACCGCAGCGCCAATCGTCCCTTTTGTAATGGAAGGATTGCCTTCACGGTAAGGAACGATAACAGCTGCGCCTGCTGCTGTCACAGTCCACTGGGCTGTATCTGCTTTTTGTACGCCATATTCAATCGGATAACGGAACTGCCGCTCAATTGCATTATGTTGGCTTGAGGATCCTGCAACTGCTATTTTGGACATGCCTGCTTCTGTTAATAAAGCGGATAGGAGGAGTGACGAGACGGATGTAGCACATGCCGAGAAAAGTCCGATGAAAGGGATGCCTACTGTAGCGGCACAAAAATTGGTGGGCGTCATTTGGTTAACTAAATCTCCAGCGAGCAAAAAATCTGCATCGTTAGGGATTTTCTTTTTTTTACTGAGAGCAATTAATATTGCGTCTTCCATCAATTTTCCATGAGCTTGTTCATTTGTATCAACGCCACAACGTTCATCATCGTAAATTTTATCGAAACCGCCCTGGAAAGGGCTTTTCTTTTTTTCAAGTGGACCAGCAGTGACTCCTGTCGCAACAATTGAAGGCGTTGAAGAAAACGTCAATAAACCTTTTTTCACCATGAAACGACTCCTAACTTCACAAGGATCGTCTTAATGAGAGCGACAACAAATGCAGAAAAGACTCCGAATAAGATGACAGAGCCTGCCAATTTGAACATATTGCCCCCAACTCCTAAAACATAGCCTTCTGATTTATGTTCGATCGCTGCAGAAGCGACGGCATTGCTGAAACCAGTAATCGGAACTGCACTCCCCGCTCCCCCGAACTGTCCAATCTTTTTGTACACCCCGAAGCCCGTCAATAGCATGGCAATGAACACCATCGTTGCAACGGTCGGATTGCTTGCTGTCCTTTCAGTGAAATCAAAAAAAGTAATATAAAATAGAGCAATAAACTGACCGATTAAACAAATTGTGCCTCCCGTCAAAAACGCTTTTACCATATTTTTTAAAAGGGGTGTTTTTGGAGACATTTCTTGCTCCAATTTTCCATATTTCTTTTTATCCATCACGTTTCTTCCTCCGATAACGAAATCACATGCTTTATTTTTTTCTTTATTTTTTTATCTTCCTCTTGTTTGTCCAACAACTTCGATGTTTCCATTAAGATTTTGCTATCCGCCGAAACAGTTACTTCCATTTCAGGATACTCTTTTTCCAACTCTTTCTTGATCTCTTTTGCAATTTTACGTTTTGTAAACCTTGAAAACGTTTTTACTCGGATGCCAACTAATAATTGATCTTCATGAAAGAGTGCGGCTACTGCTTTTAGGCGTGTATCATCCTTAAATATTTCCTCCGCTTTGCCTTCGTTTTCTCCTGTATGATTTTCCACTCGAATTTCATTTGGCACGCATCCGGATAAGAGTAAAACCGTAAGGCAAAGGATCATTATTTTACGAATCAAGCGATTTCATCCCCCTTTTTTCAAAGTATGGCTTTCATGCTTGTTTTTATTCATATCCAGTGCATATGCCCTGTTCGCAATTACATAGGTGCATAAGGTATAGAGAGTTGAGAAAAGGAGGTGGTATGAATGGGATGTGGAAGAAATGAAGAAGTCGGAACTGCTCGAAAACACGACAACTGTATTTGTGAGGTTGTTCGTGCGATCAAACGCGTGCAGGATATCCGAGAGGATGTCGACTGTGACGATTGCAGAACAGACTGTTTCTTGACTCCGCTCGGTGGACTTACGAATCCGACAAGACACCGTGCCAATACACGTGTTTTCATGTTACTGGACGAAAAAGGAAATCCATTCAAAGCTATGTTCAATCAAAGAAGAAGAATGAGGGATGCCGACCTTTCTTCTAATAATGAACAAAATCGACAAAAGGATTGCTTCACTTGCTTTTCTATTTTCTTCAGAGTACAGAATATCTTTGATAATTGCTGTGCAACAATTCAAGTTCTTGAGCCACGAGATAGCAGGGGAAGAAGAGTGGACCTATTTAAAAATGGAAAACTTGATTTAGATGCTGTATGTGAAGTGGAGAACTTCAGAGCTACTGGCACTTGTGTAACAGTTGATTTAAAATGCTTCTGCGGCGTACAATGCGTAAGAGACGTATTTATTGATTGTGACGATGACTGATTCAAAACCTGCGATGCTCTCTGCCCGATCCAATCGGGCAGTTTTTTTATGTTGGTCCGAAAACTTGATTTTCATTCATTAAATTTCAATGGAAAATAAAAAATAGAGACTAAATGAATATTTAGTCTCGCAGACTGTAGACAAAGTATCTTTTACTTTGTTTACAGTCCTTTTAAGGTTTGTAGTCATTTGATAAGTGTTTGCCTATCTTGGCTTGAAAACGCTTGCCAAGGAAGGCAACCTAAGAACGCCACGTCCTGCTGGCCTCAACGCCGTATGCGGACGTTTGTCAACAAGCTGGGACTAAATGAATATTTAGTTCCTCATCCCTTTACACTCTGTCAAATGGATGGCCGCGCCACAAAACTTCTTCAATATGTTTAATTTCCACTTTTTTCAATTCATCCTTACAATTGATCCAAACGGAGCCATCTTCTATTTTTTGTATGGTGCCCTTTACTTTTTCCCCTTCAATGACAAACTGCAATGGCTGATATACTTGCCGCTGAAACGGCTCACTTAAATACGTAATTTTATTTAATATGACAGGATTTTCGATTTCATGTTGCGTTTCATGTTGCGGGGAAGGGTTTACTTCGATTTGCTCATGTTCCGTAAGTTCATCCATTACAAAGACGGACGTGCTCTCCTCTTCAATTTTTTGAATCGTTATCTTTGTAAAAACGGGCGGCGGACCTGATATAAACAGCAATGGTTCTTTATAAGTAATGGCAATTCCCCCTTTTTCAGTAGTATATGCGCCTAACACGCATGAAGTTCTACATCGAGGAATTGCCGTTACGTCTACAAGCTGCTAATGAATGTTGTTGCTAAACCGAGATAAATAATTATACTAATAACATCATTCAACGTTGTAATGAAAGGACCCGATGCAACTGCAGGATCAATTTTCATTTTGTGCATAAAAAGCGGGATGAAGGAGCCTGAGATTGTTGCAACGAAAATGGAAACTAAAATTGCTGCCCCAACTAATAATGCAATTACAAATTCATGCTTCCAAACAAAAATGAGCAAAATAACAAAAATAGCACATATGAGTCCGGTTATAATCCCGGTACCCGCTTCCCTCAATAACAATTTGAACTTGCTTTCCTCTTCAATATCACGTGTAGCAATCCCGCGAACGGCAACTGCCAACGCTTGTGTTCCACTGTTTCCGGCAGTTCCGGCAATAAGTGGAATGAATGCGGCCAATAAAGCGACTTGTGATATTGTTTCAGTGAACATATCGATTAAGTTTGCAGTAAGCATTCCTAACACTAGTAGGACAATAAGCCAAGGTATACGCTTTTTCGCTGCTGAAAATGAGTTTTTATCGAAAGTGTCCATATTGGCAACCGCGGCTAACTTGGAATAGTCATCGGAAGCCTCTTCATCCAATACGTCGATTACATCATCTACTGTAATGATACCTAACATATGCTGCTGAAAGTCGACGACAGGCACCGCCAATAAATTATAGTCTTGCGTTGTCCGGGCAACATCTTCCTGATCATCGGAGACGATGACACTTACAACACGCTCATTCATGATCGATCCAATTAATGCATCTTCATCGGCAATAATTAAATCACGTAAAGATACAACACCTGTGAGTTTATTGTCATCACTAACGACGAACACATAATAAATCGTTTCAGCGGATGGCGCTTCGTTGCGCAAAATCGTCATCGCTGAACGTACAGTTGAGTTTTCAGGAACAGAGACGTACTCCGTTGTCATAATTGACCCTGCAGTATACTCTTCGTAATGTAAAAGGGATTTAATTTGAGCAGCCGCTTCTTTATCCATTAATGTTAAATAGCTGGCAATTTGTGACTTATCAAGTTCTTTCAGGACATCTACCGCGTTATCAACGAACATATAGGAAATCATATCCGCCGCATACGTCGTGTCCATCTCCTGAAGGAACTCCTTATATTCACTATCATCTATTTCACTAGTCTCAAAAATTTCGGCCAACTCTTTAGGCGAAAGAAAATAATACATAATTTTACGAAGCGCCGCATCCACTTTTTCATAGAAAACTGCCCGGTCATATGGGTGAATTAATAAATACTCTTCCCGAAAAGCGCGGATATCTTGCTGCATTAAAGCTTCGATCATTTTTCCTTCATTTACGATAACTCCATCTCTTTCTTGTTCATTTACAGTCATGGCTGCACCTTCCTTTCCATTCCGACATGCATGTTTGCACAACTATACGGTAAGATACTATTTAAACTTACATTTAGGAGGACCTACGATGACATTTGACATAATTGGTGATATCCATGGCTGTTACGACGAGTTAATGGAACTCATTCAAAAATTAGGCTATACATTTGACTCCGGTTTGCCAGTACATCAAGAAGGTAGACAATTGGCATTTGTAGGAGATGCTATGGATCGTGGACCTGCCTCTCTTCCGACGCTGCAGTTTCTTTTCGCTTTGCAAGATGCCCGTAAATTAATCTATTCCCCGGGAAATCATTGCAATAAACTTTACCGTTTTGCATTAGGCAATACTGTTCAGCAAAAACACGGCCTGGAAACAACTACAGCCGAACTATACAAATTGTCTCCACATGAACAAAGTCGTTTTTTACAACGATATAAGGCATTTTACGAAGCGCTTCCTTTATATGAAACGTTAGACGGCGGAAAACTTATTATCGCACATGCAGGGATTCCTGAACAGTTCATCGGAAAACCATTTTCAAAAAAAGTTAAAACCTTTGTCCTTTACGGTGATATTACAGGCGAAACCCTTCCAGACGGCAGGCCGGTTAGAAGGGATTGGGCAAAATCATATAATGGCGAAGCAATGATCGTCTATGGCCACACACCTGTAAAAGAAGTAAGATTTGTCAATAACAGCGTGAATATAGATACTGGCTGTGTATTCGGTGGGAAATTATCAGCTGTCAGATATCCAAGCATGGAAATTGTTTCTGTTCCATCCAAACAGCCTTATAACCCTGAGAAATTCACTGAATTTTATTGATCTATTAAGAGGGACTGCAAATCTTCTGGCAAAGGAGCAGAAAATTTGAGCGGCAGACCGGTCAATGGATGTGAAAACGACAGTTCAGCGCAATGAAGCGCCTGCCTTTGAATTAATGTTAAAGAGCCACCGTAAAGATCGTCACCTAATAGCGGATGACCAAGCCATTGCATATGAACTCGGATTTGATGAGTTCTTCCTGTGTGCAATTTTAATCCTATTTGCGCAAATTCCACTTCGCTTGCATAATAACGGCCATAAACCGTGACATCTGTACGAGCATATTGCCCGTCGGCCCGCACCGTACGTTCAATAATGCTGCCTTCTTTCCTTCCGATCGGCTGTTCAATTTGATAATAATCTGACTCAAAATGCCCTTCAGCCAATGCTATGTAGTTACGGCTAAAATGGGACTGAATCATTTGATCGCTTAACAAATGGTGAATATGTCTATTTTTCGCCATACAAATGAGTCCTGATGTATCAGTATCCAATCGCGTCACAACATGTGCTGTGGCGGGAATTTGTTCATCAGCAAATTTCCCTGCTACAAAGTTTGCTATCGTACCATCAGGCTGATCTCTTGAAGGAATTGTTCCTTGTCCTGCCGGCTTGTCAATGATCATGATCGCTTCATCTTCATAAATAATTGACAGCGGACCCGATTGAGGAATTAATCCCGCACTCGGCTTTTCGGGTGGAAATAGAATCGTCACGACATCTCCTTTTTCCACGATATGCCTGACAGTCCGCTCTGTGCCATTTACGGTAATGCATCCACCTTCGTATTTCGTAGCAGTCAATGTTCGTTTGGAGATCCCTTTACTATGCAGAAATTCTCTTAGTAGCAAAGGACCAAATTCCACAGTATAAATTAATTTGAAACGCGTGTCCATCATTCATCACTCGCAATGAAAGAATCATGGACACGTTTCCAAAACGGAAAAGCACGGAATCTTCCAAAACGAACCTTTTTGTCCGAAACTTTATATTCAATAGACTTTACATCTTTGTGAAGAAGTTGTAAATGATCAACTGTCACCATGAAATCCGGACCATTTACCGGTGTCAATATGCATCGATGGTGAGCAGGCAGTACTAATGGCGACCCAACCGTCCTAAATACTCGGTTATTAATAGAAGCCATTTCTGTTAGCTGCATAGCTGAAAAGGACGGATGGATGATCGCGCCACCCAATGCTTTATTATATGCTGTTGATCCTGATGGCGTCGACATGCAAAGGCCATCACCTCTGAATCGTTCAAAATGCTCTCCGTTCAATTCTACGTCCATGACTAAAGTTACTTCAGGCGATTTAACAGTCGATTCGTTCAAGGCTAAGTATGTTGCGCTTTTATCGGAATATCTGTAATTGATCATGACTTCCAATAAAGGATACTCAATGACGTTGAATTCCTTGCGCGCGATTGACAATACTAATTTCTCCATCTCCTCAGGCTTCCAGTCCGCATAGAAACCTAAATGACCCGTATGAATTCCGATGAAAGCTGTATGCTCTAATCTGTGGATATATTTATGGAAAGCATGCAGTAGCGTTCCGTCCCCCCCGATCGATAAGACGATATCTGGTTCTTCTTCATCATAGACAAGCCCAAAATCCTTTAAATAATCCTTTGCCTCAGAAGTTAGCCGCTTCGACAAATCGTCACTTCTTGTCTGGATTGCGAATTTCATTATGATCATTCCTCCTTTCATTGCGTATTTGGTAATCGCGTTCCGCTGTCTCTTTAAAAGCACTGAAATACTTTTGCGCATCATGGATTTCATCTCGAATGAGCGACATTTCTTCATCAAGACGAAAAGCAGCTTCAGCAGCCCTTTCAAGACGATGGCGAATCTCATCAGGCAATTCTCCGCTATACTTATAATTCAATGAATGTTCGATTGAAGCCCAGAAATTCATTGCCAATGTCCGGATTTGAATTTCAGCCATAATCGATTTTTCGCCGTGGATCGTCTGTACCGGATATTCAATAATAATATGAAACGACCGGTAACCGCTCTTCTTTTTATTGGAAATGTAATCTCTCTCTTCGATGATTCTCATGTCGGTGCGGTTCCGCAACGTCTGTACAACTTTGCCGATATCGTCGACGAATTGGCACATAATCCTCAGTCCTGCAATATCAGGAAGTTCTGCCGCCAGTGCATCTGACGGTTTGAATGCGATTCCTTTTTCAAGCGTTTTATCATAAATGCTTGCAAGCGGCTTTACCCTGCCAGTAACAAATTCTACCGGTGTATGTACATTCTCTAATTCATATTGCGCACGCAGACCTTTCAATTTCACTTTCAACTCTGCAACGGCTTGCTTGTATGGTGCAAGAAATTGTTTCCATTCATTCATGAAGAACCCTCCTATGTCACTCTACATTTTGCAGGAGGTCATGGAATTGGTGCTCGACGGCAGATGTGAATGCCTCCCCATAATTGTCATTCCCCTCTATATTAAAAATGAGCATTGTCAGTTCGTCTTTAAATCCTACCAATGGAATTGATTTTCCTTGGCTAATCATGATTGGATCCCCGTCCAGCTGCAATGCCTTTGCCATATGACCCCAAGTATTTTGAGGGAAATGCACATACGTGTATCCATGTTCATGATCGAATAAATAGACGAATGACATTTCTTCAGAATCGGTAATCATTTTGTTTGCTGGTTTTCCTAATTGGACAGCAGCTTCTTCATCATGAAGTATAAAGTGAATCTCATTTCCTTTTTGTATTCCATCCATAACTCTATTTTGAATTCGCATTTCTTTTCTCCCTTTCAATAATCATACGTTCAGTCTACCATATGATAAGCGCTCATGCAGTTTGTAACATGCGTTTTCTTGCAGGACTTGCTATACTAAGTAGAGCAAGTTCTTTAGTCTTACAACTTTTGAAAGGAAGGATTCGTTTGGACGCACAAACAATTCGAACTTTGATGGATATACAAGCGATGCAATCATTGGGGACGATGCAATCTTTTGCCGAACGGCAATCCGTATCTTCCTCCATGTTCAGTGATCTGATAAATGAAATGATGTTTAGTATTGGCGAATCAGGTTCCTCAACAAATCAATTGCAATCTTTTGGAATGTTCGGCGGCCTGCAAACGTTGGAAAGCCTTCAATATTCCGGATCAAACCAAGTGTACATGCCTTCAAGTTTATCGGATGCTTTGCAGAGAGTTTCCGAAACATATTCATATGATAGTGGAAGGAACTACTCAGGGGACTATTCTGAAATTATTAAAGAGGCCGCTGAACGGTACAACTTGCCAGAAAACTTAATAGCTTCGGTTATTAAACAGGAATCGAATTTCAATCATCAAGTCGTCAGCCGTGCAGGTGCTATGGGACTTATGCAACTTATGCCGATGACAGCCAAGTTTTTAGGGGTGCAAGATGCTTTTAATCCTCAGCAAAACATTATGGGTGGCGCAAAATATTTACGTCAAATGATGGATCAATTTGATCAGCGGATTGAATTGGCTCTTGCGGCTTATAATGCCGGTCCTGGAAATGTGAAAAAATATGGCGGCATTCCACCATTCAAAGAAACGCAGCAATATGTAGGAAAAGTCCTATCCTATTATCATCGCAATACTGTGTAACGGTTCATAGGCTATTTATTTGTGAAAGAAATGATTGGTTGATAAAATGTTCATACAGTCAGAACAAAGGAGATTGACATACATGACTCGAAAACCTTTGATTCCTTATGAGGAGATCGGTGCTGAAAAGTTATCGGAACTTATCGACCGTTTTTATGCAAAAGTTGCTGTCCATCCAGACCTTTATCCGATTTTCCCGGAAGATCTGACAGAAACAGCACGAAAACAAAAACAATTTCAAACGCAATTTTTAGGTGGACCAAATTTATATACAGAAGAACATGGCCATCCAATGATGAGAGCGCGTCATATGCCTTTTCCAATTACACCTACCCGCGCAAAAGCTTGGCTTGCATGCATGGCAGAAGCTATGGATGAAGTGGGTCTTGAAGGAAAGCTCCGCGATATTTATTACCAAAGGCTCGTTATGACCGCTAATCATATGGTTAACAGGAGCGAGGAGGATGGGCAGTGAATCGGGAAACTCTATTGGAAGAAGTTCATGCCCCCGCATATGCCAAGCCAATTGAACTATATGCGTTCATTGATCCTTTATGCCCTACATGCTGGGCGTTGCAACCGATGCTTCGTAGATTGCAAGTCGAGTATGAACGTTATTTCACACTGCGAATTGCACTACGCACAACTTTGCCAAAGATAAACGGCCTATGTTTCAATAAAAAAGAGGATCCAAAAGCGAGCGAGAAAAGTCATCCATCATTTCCAAGCTTGGCGATTAAAGCTGCCGAGTTCCAAGGCAAACGGGCGGGCTTCCGATTTCTATCCAAGTTGTATGAATACACCTTTTTAAAGTCTCGTGATGTTTCATCTTTATCGGTATTAATTGAAATAGCCGAGAAAATGGAATTAGATGTCAATGAATTTGTACTTGACTTTTCTTCGCATAATGTAATGCGCTCTTTGCAAGTGGACTTATACTTGGCAAATGAAATGGAAGTATGTGACGCTCCGACTTTTGTTTTCTTCAATGAAAATATTGAAGACGAAGGGTTAAAAGTGGATGGACTTTATAGTTATGAAATATATGAACAAATATTGGAAGAATTAATTGGACAACGTATTACACCTAATATCCCCCCTACTTTGGAAGAATTGTTTTGCAGGTTTGACTCCTTTGCGACGAAAGAAATCGCGGAAATCTATCGTATTTCTGAAAAGGCTGCTGAACGGGAACTGAAAAAACAATTGCTTCAACAAAATGTCGAACGTCTACCGTTTCAGGAAATGACAATTTGGCGCAAAAAAGTAAATTAAAAAAGGCTGCTCACAAAGTCAGTGGATACTGATTTTACGGGCAGCCTTTTCATTTTAAAAACATATTTTTCTACCAATTGTCTCTTTCCTTTTCAGCCGACTAAGTGAGTCGACGCTCATTTTATAGGTTCACAGTTACTCATTAAAACAAGCAGTTAGAATAATGATTCGTTTCCTTTGTGTATGTCATCTTAATACCTGATTTACAGACCTATAGTTCTATTGGAAAAATCTCCATAAACGCATATACGAAAAGAGCATCCGCTCCTGGGGGAGAGGGATGCTCTTCTACAAAGGGAATGGGAGAAATGTTCACGTTCAAACAAAAGGGGTGTATGTTTGGTATGTGATTTATTTCACATCTATAATTTATCATAAAATAATAGTAACATCAACATTTCACATGAAATTTCACATGAATGTCACAATTGAATAGGCTAACAAACACCTATGTTAAGCTTTTCCTTCATAAATCATTGTTTCTGACTCTCATTATTACAAATGAAAGCGCTTCCTTTTTAAATTATATTAAAATAATTATATCCATAAGAAAACTGCACCCTGTTTCATCCTCCTGTCGGGTGCAGTCCACTTTTGTTTTGTTACTAATTATATCGGCAACATAATCATTATGAATGCTTGTCCAGCAATGCTTCTAACTCATTCAATCTCTCTTCAAACACGCGGCAAGCTTCTTCAATCGGTGCTGCGCTTGTCATATCGACGCCAGCTTTTTTCAAAACTTCAATTGGATAATCTGAAGAACCCGCTTTTAAGAACTCATTAATATATCGATCTACCGCAGGTTGTCCTTCTGTCAAAATTTGATGGCTTAGCGCTACTGCCGCACTGAAACCAGTCGCATACTGATAAACATAATAGTTGTAATAGAAATGCGGAATCCGTGCCCACTCAAGCGCAATGTCAGCATCATCTTCTACGGCATCGCCGAAATATTTTTTGTTCAATGCGAAATATTCTTCGGAAAGCTTATTAGCTGTTAATGCAACACCTTTCTCGTCAAGTTGATGGATTAAATGCTCAAACTCTGCAAACATCGTCTGGCGGAATACAGTTCCACGGAATCCGTCAAGCCAATGATTCAACAAATAAATACGTTTTTGTTCATCATCAATCGTTTTCAATAAATGATCATTTAGAATCGCCTCATTCACAGTAGATGCTACTTCTGCTACGAAAATTGAATAACCGCTATAAATGAACGGCTGATTTTTCCGTGAATAATAGCTGTGTACACTATGGCCGAATTCATGCGCTAGTGTGAATAAGTTATTGACATTATCTTGCCAGTTCATGAGAATATATGGATTAGTGCCATATGCCCCAGAAGAATAAGCTCCTGAACGCTTCCCTTTGTTTTCGCGAACATCTACCCAACGATTTTCCAATCCTTCTTGGACAATTGATTTATACTCTTCGCCAAGCGGATGGAAACTTTCCAACATGATTTTAGACGCTTCATCATATGAAATTTTCATATCTACATCTTGCACAAGTGGCGCGTACATATCCCACATATGCAATTCATTCAGCTTCATGACCTTTTTGCGCAAAGCGACATAACGATGCAGCAATCCGATGTTTTTATTGATCGTTTCCAATAGATTATCATACACTTGTTCCGGTATATGATTTTGCGATAAAGCCGCATGACGTGCACTATTATACTTTCGGATACGCGCATTGACGTTATGCTGCTTTACGTTGCCTGACAAAGTTGAAGCGAAAGTGTTTTTAAACTCATCATATTTGCTGTACATCGCCTTAAACGCATCTTCTCTGACACGCGGATCGTCGCTTTCAAGGAAACGGATATAGCGACCATGAGAAAGCTCAAGTTCTTCTCCATTCTCATCTTTCACCATAGGGAACGTCAAATCAGCATTATTCAGCATGCTAAACGTCTCCGCTGAACTGCCAGTTACTTCGCTTAATTGTGCCAAAATTGCTTCTTGCTCAGCAGGCAAAACATGCGGGCGGTATGCGTTAACCTCTTTAAATTCTTGCTTGTACAACTTCAGTTTTTCATCATATTCAGATAGATTGGTCAGCTCTTCTTCCGAAATTGTTAGAAGCTCAGGCAAGAAGAACGATAACGCTGTCGACACTTTAACATAGAGTGATTTAGCGCGGCTTTCCATCGCTTGATAAACGTTGTTCGTTGTATCTTGGTCACTTTTCAAATGCGCATACACATACAACTTACGCATTTTTTGTGAAAGTGTATCGCGGAATGTCAATGCCTCATATAATGCATCCGCCCCATTACGAAGCGTCCCTTTATACTGTTCAGCATTGCCTACGAGTGCTTCAATATCTTTGAACTCCTTCTCCCACTCTTCATCTGTAGGGAAGATATCCTCTAAACGCCAAGTCTCCTCCACATTCACTTCTTCCCGTGTTAAAACTTTGTTCTTCGAATCAGTCGTCATGTTTATTCCTCCTTTTAATTCCCTTCGGAAAACGAATCATTTTCATTCTCTCAATTATAAACCTTCTTTGCAACATATCTTTCTGAAATAAGTCGCAAAATTTTGTTTTCAATATTCTTTCCTTCTGCCGTTATGTTATGAATGCCGCATTGTTCAAGAAATGATAAATATTCCTTGCATGCGACTACCATTTCTTCGTTCGGCTCGTCAAATTGTCGAGCAAATGACCAAAGTTCTTTTTCTGAAGTAGCACGCCATTCGATTTTTCTTTTATGGAGAAAATATAAGAGACGTATTTGCCAATCACAATCCGCTTCCCGAAAAGCTCGATTATGTGCAACGGGCACTCCGAAATGCAAAGGCAAACGGATTGGATGTAGACGCATCTCATAGCAGCCGCGCAAAAATGGATCCTGTATTCCTTTTCTATTTAGTAATATTCTCTGACTCAGAAATGCGTTTCTTTGGATTTTATATAAATGATAATATTGCTCGATCATAGATTGCGAAGGAGCTTTAGGACGTGAAAATGGCAATGTTTGCGCTTCATAAGGTAAAGTGTTATGAAGTCCAATATACCGTTGTCCTCCAATATGCAATAGACTGCTCATATAGTGGAATGTTGATGTTGGGGGATGTAAAGAGAAGAGTAAGTCCCCTTCATTCGGGGTGGTCAATAAGAATTGCTCATGAAACTTTGAGAGTTGAAAAATACCAATACCATTTTGCTGTTCTATGAATTTTGCGGGGGTATTCAAAATCCATAAGGGCTCCATTCCGGCAAGACGATATCCTTCCGATCGCTCTCTAAATTTATGGCGTGGGATCGGGCTGCATTGAAACTCAATTGGAATGGACATCTTTTGAGTCTCCACTACTAAATCCGGCCTTTGTGATAAATTACGCAAAAACGGTTCCATCTTAACTGCATATCCTTTGTTTTGAAAGAAGTTGAATAATAATCGCTTCCCTAATAGATGTTCAGGTGATTCCCCTTCCGAAAAAGAATCCCTGCAGGAAGTCTTTTGCTCATGTGCAAAATGTGGAATAACGACCTCCCCTACTTTCAAAATAACTTTTGATTGACATTGTGGGCAATAAAACTGATGCTGACTCCTTAAACGCCGCAAAGCGTTACGTTCGATATCCGACATCAAAACAATTATCTCTCCATTTTCCATTTGTGCCATTAAAATATGCATCACTCCTCTTTGCTTCATTGTATGAATTTTCGCTCCATAGAGCAAGTCTTTCAAAAGGAGATTATTTGCAAGCAATTGAATAGATTAGTGGAGCGCGTCATGTGGAACAGTGCATTGCTAGGCCTATACCATAGCACCTCTATAATATAGCAAACATCGTTTCTTGCGAAAAAAAAAGCCGCCCATCATCTAATAATCGACGTAGGAGCGGCACTTTATATTCATCAGCTGCCAAAATAATGTTCCATTTTAGCAAAAACGTCTTTGTCCATAATCACTTTACCGTACTCTTCCAATCGGTGAATTGTCATATTGGATACTGATCCAAAATCAGAAATGACACTGCATAGATCCGTCTTTTTCGCATCATTCATTTCCGCGTCATCATAATTTATATATAAATAATATTTATCTTCGAATGAATAGAGAGATGACTCGAAAGTATAGCCGTGCACTTTATTCGCCAATGGAATCAGATCATCAAAGTTTGAAAACACGAACATATCAGATAACCACTCTTCCGGTTCATCGTTCGTTTCATCCATTAATTGGTCAGGCTTCCCAAACATCGCATGGTCTTGGAACATTTTTCTTGGATCATCCATGCCAAATGTTTCTTCCATTTCATCCGTGTCTGTCATCTGCGCCCTTGTTACGGTAACTTCAATTCCATTATTCATCGCATGGACTTGAATCCATAACGGCCCTTCAATTTCAAATTCCGTCTCGTCATTGATTTCATCCATCATTTCCCAGAAGAGCTCTTCACTTTTATCGCGGTTATACCAAACTTCTTCCCGCGTAAATCCACGCTCTTCAATATCTACATATGATAGATAAAACTTAACGGTATTCTCATTAATGCGCTCTATTTCCATCCCTTTTCTCTCCCTTCCTTCAAACGGGCAATGGCCCGCTTCATTTTTTTGCAGTGAACCTGCAATGCTTCTTATACTTACTATATGAACGTCCTACCGGATATGAAAGGGTTCATTATAGGGACGTATAACGTTAATTGAATTGTAGAAAACATCCGCCCGGAAAGCAAGAGGAATGCAAAAAGCTGATAGGTTTACGGCATTTTGCCTGTCGACTCCCTATCAGCTTTACTATATTCTTTAACTTGATTCGGCAGAAATCCCTACTTCAAAAAGTGATGGGATACGCTTGCTCTATTTTCTTTTAAATCAGCGAGAACCAAATTAGCTGATTCAAGTTAAGCCTCCGACGAATGTTATTTTGAGGCAAGCTTTCGCACTCCCCAAAAAATCATCCGGACATAATTGAATTAGTTAACCATTCGCCGCGCTTCAAGCAGCTGATAGGCCCTTACCTTACGAGGCAGAAAACGTCTAATTTCATCTTCATTATAACCTACTTGCAGCCTCTTTTCATCTAAGATGATTGGTCTTCTTAACAGGCCAGGATGTTCTTGAATTAATTCGTATAACCGTTGCAACGGCAAGCTTTCAACATCCACATTCAGTTTTTGGAAAATTTTCGATCTCGTTGAAATTATTTCATCCGTACCGTCTTCTGTCATGCGAAGTATTTGTTTAATCTCATCAATATTCAATGGTTCAGAGAATATATTCCGCTCTGTATATGGAATGTCATGCTCTTCCAACCAGGCTTTCGCTTTTCTGCAAGATGTACAACTTGGTGAGGTGAATAATGTTACTCCCATTCGCTGGACACTTCCTTTCAGTCTGCTCTTTCAATATTGTATTTAAATCAAATTAGAATAATTTTAAAGAAACGATCTTGAGTTCTATTATACACGTTATTGAGAATGATGAATACACCTTTTTAAGAAAAAATATGTTCGGTATGTCAAGTTTGTCACATTTCCGCAATATTGATGGGCTTACAGCTCCTTAGGCTATGTAAATTTATCCTTCTTTACTGTTATACCCGAACGAGGAATTAAATAAACATCTTCAAACACATTTATTTTCGTTCTCATTTAGTAAGTCCAAATTGAAAAAGGTAATTCCTACTTAATAGTACGTCTTTACTTTCCGAAAAGTTTCATTTTCTTATTAAAAAAATCCGGAAACCATTACGATGGCCCCGGATTTTTCGTTAAGGAGTATAATCTACTCCTTCTGTATACGAATTGCCAGCATTCCATAATAAGAATTCGTCTATCCCATTCTCATTTAATGCTTTAATTTGCGCTTCGACCTCTTTCTTGCCGTAACGAAGATAATTGCCTGCACCTAACCAAGGAGCGCTGAAATCTTGCAGCCACGGACGGGATGTCGGTTTGTTCTCCAACTCTCCCAATTTGGCATTTTCAACTTTAGCATATTCGTTAACGAGCCGGTACGGTTCCAAATCGGGTTTCGCAATTCCGAAATAAGATGTCCAATGACTTGGATAAATCATAGATGAAATGACATCAACATTTTCCGAGATTTTCGAAAAGTTTTGCCCGATGCCAGGTGCTTCAGGCAGAGTTGCTGAATAGCCAAATATATCGACAGATACATCAACATCGTAAGGTTTTAGCTTCTCACGAGCGTATGCCACAAAATCTGTAACAGCCTCTACCCTTCTTTGAACAGGATCCAAATCGGAATCCTTATACTCTCCCATTGAATAGTTCAATACTTCATGACGTTTTTCAAATCCTTCAGGAAATCTTACATAATCGAATTGAATTTCTTTGAAGCCCATCTTCGCGGCCTCAATTGCAATATCGACATTATGATCCCATACCTCTTTCAAGAACGGATTGACAAATGATTCTCCCCGTCCATTTGCCCATACTTCATTTCCATCCATAAAAGATAGATCAGGGCGCTTTTCTGCCAATACACTATCTTTGAAGACGACAATACGGGCAATTGGATATACTTCTTTCTCTTCCATTGTCTCTAACATTTGACGCGGATCTTTTATATACGGCTTTCCGATGCCCAATTCAAAGAGCGGGGAATCTTCTGTAGGCTTGTATGTAATGTTACCTAAGTCGTCTTTTATATCAATGACCATTGCATTCAACTCTGTTGACTCAATTAAATGTAATAGCTTTTCAAATTTTGCCCCTCCAGCTGAATGACCTGTAACATAGATTCCCCTTACTGCATCTGGATACTGAAAAGCAAGACCCGAATCATACCGATAAAGCGATGAACTATGTAGTAACTGAGTATCCAATTGCTCAAAAGCATATGTACGTTCTGCAAAGTCGTCTACTTTTTTCTCATTTGCTGCGTGAGCACTTAAAGGAAAAGCGATAGCAGCTAACAGTAGAAAGCGACTGAGCAATGCTGTTTTTTTCATAGAAAACATCCTTTCAATTCAATTATTCTATCAAACTTACACAGCTTTACATAGGTTAAAGTTGTCTATTCCCGTCACTTCTTGTCTATAAACACCGAAAGTTCTATAACAAATTTCACTGTTGCATTTAACAGATCCCTATAGTATAATTGCGACAACTTACGATTCGAAAAGCTATGACGGAAATAGTACGAATGTGACAGTCATTCAGAGAGCCTGTGGTTGGTGAGAACAGGTATGACGGCATGAGGAATTGGGTTCCTGAGCTTGATTTGCGAAATGGATGCAAAACATTCCATAGTAGCTCATCACGTTACCCGCGTTAAGGGAAGTGGAGTGGCCTTATGAAGGCTGATTCGGGTGGTACCACGGTTGATCTACATCAGTCGTCCCTTATTTTAGGGATGATTGGTGTTTTTTTATTTTCAAGGAATATTGAGGAGGAATTTTTAATGAAAACAATTTTTTCAGGTGTACAGCCTACCGGTACAGTTACATTAGGGAATTACATCGGTGCTTTCAAGCAATTTACAGAACTTCAACATGAATACGACTGCCGTTTTTGTATCGTCGATCAACATGCGATTACCGTTCAGCAGGATCCAGATGAATTGTCAAAAACGATTCGTTCATTAGCTGCAATCTATATCGCCAGTGGCATCGATCCCGAAAAATCCGTTTTATTTATTCAATCGGAAGTGCCTGCCCACGTACAGGCCGGATGGATGATGCAATGCCTTTCTTATATCGGTGAGCTTGAACGGATGACGCAGTTCAAGGATAAATCTGCAGGCAAAGAAGGCGTATCTGCTGGTCTTTTAACATATCCTCCGTTAATGGCTGCGGATATTCTCATTTACAATACGGATATTGTGCCAGTTGGTGAAGACCAAAAGCAGCATGTTGAGCTCACTCGTGATTTAGCTGAACGGTTCAATAAACGGTACGGTGATGTGTTGACGATTCCTGAAGTGCGTATTCCGAAAAACGGAGCTCGCATTAAATCATTACAGGATCCATTGAAAAAAATGAGCAAATCAGATCCAAATAAAAAAGGTACAATTTCCCTTTTAGATGAGCCAAAGCAAATTGAGAAAAAAATAAAAAGTGCCGTAACAGACTCAGATGGCATTGTAAAATTTGACATTGCTGAAAAACCTGGTGTCTCTAACTTGTTGACGATTGAATCGGCATTAAGCGGCGTTGCAATTGCAGACTTGGAAGCAAAATACGAAGGTTTAGGCTACGGTGCATTTAAAGCAGGCGTTGCCGAAACAGTGATCGGCCACTTGTCCCCATTACAAGATCGATACAACGAATTGCTGCATTCTCCAAAATTGGATGACTATCTTGATTTAGGAGCTGAAAAAGCGAACGCCATTGCCTCTGCGACACTTAAGAAAATGGAGGCAGCGATGGGAATCGGAAGAAGACGGTAAGGTTCAGTACGATCACCGCCATGACAAAAAGTGCAAAATCAGCAGTTTGCAAAATGTACATGAATATTTGTTGATATGTATAGCCTAACGATAAATAATTTAAGTAGAGAATCATATTGGATACAGTAACGACAATAATTCCGTAACTGATTAGAAAGAGGAATACTCTTGTCATGATTCAACGCCCTTTTATTTTTCTACCATCTTATGTCCGTTGGCTGTTTTTAAGACTTTAATAATAAAGGTCCTCTTTTCACTTAGGAAACAGAGGACCTTTTATTTCAATCTATTTTTTTAAACACAAGTGAAGCGTTGTGTCCGCCAAATCCTAAGGAATTGCTCATCGCATATTTGATATCTGCTTTTCTTGCTTCATTGACTACGTAGTCAAGATCGCATTCCGGATCGGCAGTTTCATAATTCATAGTTGGTGGCAACATGCCTTCCTGCAATGCTTTCACTGTGAAGATTGCTTCCAAGCCGCCAGCTGCACCTAATAAGTGGCCAGTCATCGATTTTGTTGAACTCATTGATAGTTTGTAGGCGTGTTCGCCGAATACTGTTTTGGCTGCAATTGTTTCAAATAAATCATTGTAAGGTGTGCTCGTTCCGTGCGCATTTATATAATCGATTTTGTCAGGTGTTATGCCTGCTTCATCGATTGCTTGCTGCATTGCACGTGCCGCACCTTCCCCTTCAGGAGCAGGTGCAGTAATATGGTGGGCGTCACCCGTAGAACCATAGCCAATCAATTCAGCATAGATTTTCGCACCGCGTTTCTTCGCATGCTCGTATTCTTCAAGAATTAGAATACCTGCACCTTCTCCGATTACAAAACCATCCCGGTCTTTATCGAATGGACGCGAAGCTTTTTTAGGATCAGGATTCAATGACAGAGCAGTATTTGAACAGAAACCAGCAACTGCCATTGTAGTGATCGGTGCTTCCGTGCCTCCTGTAATCATTACATCCGCATCGCCACGTTTAATGACCTCAAATGCGTCGCCGATCGAGTTCGTTCCAGATGCACAAGCTGTCACTGTACAAGAGTTAATGCCTTTTGCCCCGAAATGAATGGATACTTGCCCCGAAGCCATGTCAGGAATCATCATCGGCACGAAGAACGGGCTGACACGTCGATAACCTTTTTCAAGGAATGTTTTAAACTGTTGCTCATGTGTCTCCATTCCACCGATCCCCGAACCGATCCAAACACCAGTGCGCAATGCCGTTTCTTCATCCAACTCCAATTCTGCATCCTTCATAGCCATAATGGAAGCTGCCATTGCATAATGCGTAAACCGGTCCATCTTCCGTGCATCTTTACGAGGTATATATTCCTCAATATTGAAATCCTTTACTTCAGCCGCAACTTTCACAGGAAATTGATCTGCATCTAAGCGCGTTAAAGGACCGATTCCAGATTGTCCATTTAACACTGCTTCCCATGACGCTTCAGCAGAATTTCCGACTGGAGAAACCGCTCCAATCCCTGTTACAACGACACGACGTTTTTCCATCTTGAATACTCCCCTTCTCTTTTGCGATCAAATTATTACCTATTGTATAATATCGATCCGTTCATACGCTAATAAAGTGATACCCCAAACGGCAAGGTACATTCATCAGCTACTTATTCAGTAGTCCTATGAAGAAAAAGTTATCTTCCCCACTTTATACATAGGGCTCCCCAAGTCAATCCTCCGCCGAAGCCTACCAATACGATAATATCATCATCCTTCAATTTACCTTCAGCTAAATCATCGTACAACGAAATCGGTATTGAGGCTGCAGATGTATTACCATATTTATGAACAGTCTTAGACATTTTCTCAATCGGCAATCCTAACCGTTCACGCGATGCTTCCATAATTCGGATATTTGCTTGGTGTGGGATTAAATAATCGACATCTTCTGTCGTCAAGCCCGCTTTCTTTGTTACTGCCACAGCTGATTCGCCCATTTGGCGCACAGCAAATTTAAAAACTTCCCGGCCATTCATTTGAATATGCGAATCTTGATAAAGATGTTTTCCACCGCTGCCATCTGCACCTAACTCAAATGATAGTATGCCGCGTCCCTCGCTCACTTTACCAACAACTGCAGCGCCAGCTCCATCGCCAAATAAAACGGCCGTATTCCGATCTTCCCAATCCATAATTTTAGATAATTTCTCAACACCGACTACTAAAACATTTTCATACGTGCCCGCTTCAATAAAATGCTTCGCTGTAACGACACCGTACATGAATCCAGAACAAGCTGCTGAAATATCCATCGCTGCAGCATTTTTTATCCCTAAGCGGTCTTGTATCATCGCAGAAACCGACGGGAATGGACGATCAGGCGTAACCGTAGCAACGATTATTAAACCAATTGTCTGTGGATCAATCCCAGAATTTTGAATAGCGCTTAAAGCTGCTTCGTACGCCATATCAGACGTATCCGTCTCGCTGTCAGCAATTCTTCTTTCCTCTATGCCTGTTCTTGTTCGGATCCATTCATCCGATGTATCCATCCTTTTTTCCAAATCGCTGTTTGTCACGACATGGGAAGGAACAAATTTACCAATCCCAAGAAGACCTGCATTCATTTTCTCATACCCCGTTCCTTATTATCTATTCCTATTACCTGGTGTTAATTATAAAAGATTATTGAGTATTTTTCAATATGATGACACTAATTTGCCAAAGAAAAAAAGTTTTGCCGATTCTTTTGTTTATTGAATGTACAAGCTATGGTATGATGAATGAGGAAATTGTTAAGTCGAGGTGATATCGATGAAATATATTATAACTTTCTTTTGGTCTTTCATTTTAGTGACGATGTTGAACTATGTAGCTGGTTCAATTGCCAGTATCGAAGTATTTGACTTCACAGGCGGCATCATCGCTTCAATTGTTTTATCAATTCTTGTCTTAATGGTAACTGCGGTTATTGGGAACGAGGAAGTAGCAGATCATTAAGAAATGAAACCGTTCCTTTCACAGAACGGTTTTCAGACTGTAGACAAAGTATCTTTTTTACTTTGTCTACAGTCCTTTTAAGGTTTGTAGTCATGAGATAGGTGTTTGCCCAGCTTGGCTTGAAAACGCTTGTCAGACAAGGCGCGAAGTCGAGCGAAGACCCGAATAGAACTTAGGTTCATGAGGGGACGAGCGAGACGAGCAACGCCGTATGCGAGCGTTTGTCAACAAGCTGAAACCGTTCCTTTCACAGAACGGTTTTTTTATATTTCCATCCGATAGGTACTGATCATGCGGGTTCAGACGTGTAATAGATAGATTTTACTGGCGCCAATCGTGTGGGCTCTGGCACCACTTCGTTTTTCTGGCGCGTTGCTCGATTTTACTGGCTCTATTTGAATCAGTTATACGGGCGCTACATAAAAAAGTACATACGAAAAAACACCTGCCACTACGATTGACAGGTGTCTTTCTTCATCTTATACAATTTCCACATCCAACTTTCCATCTTTCATCGTCAAAGAAAGCTTCTGTCCTTCCTTCAATTCACCTTTAATCACTTCTTTGGCGACTGCTGTTTCTACATGTCGCTGAATGAACCGTTTCAAAGGCCGTGCGCCGAAATCAGGATCAGTTCCTTCTTTAACAATCCAATCCAGTACAGCATCGCTATAAATCAGCTCTACTTCTTGCTCCTGCAAACGTTTGACTAAGTCTTCCAATAGCTTTTTAGCGATTAATCGGAAGGTGTCTCCCGACAATGAATGGAAGATAATAATGTCATCCATCCGGTTCAACAGCTCCGGTTTGAAATGTCGACGCAGTTCAGCCATGACAAGGTCTTCTGTCGCATGGTCTTCCGAATCGAACTGGCCTTCCAACAAGAAGGCTGAACCGATATTGGAAGTCATGATAACAACTGTATTCGTAAAATGAACTAATCTTCCTTGGCTATCAGTAATTCGTCCATCATCCAAAATTTGAAGCAAAATATTGGAGACATCAGGGTGTGCCTTTTCGATTTCATCTAACAAAACGACTGAATATGGATTGCGCCTTACCGCTTCTGTCAATTGTCCGCCTTCTTCATAGCCGATATATCCCGGAGGTGCACCTACTAAACGGGAAACACTATGTTTTTCCATATACTCGGACATATCAATTCGGATGAAATGATCTTCCGAATCGAAAAGTGTGGCGGCCAATGTTTTCGCGAGCTCTGTTTTACCGACACCTGTTGGCCCTAAAAATAAGAAAGAACCGATCGGTTTATTTGGATCTTTAATACCTGCACGAGCACGCCAAACTGCTTCCGTCACAAGCTGGACTGCGTCATCCTGGCCGATAACCCTTTCCTCAAGCGTTTCACGAAGGCGCAGTAGCTTTTCTCGCTCTCCTTCTACCAATTTTGTCACTGGGATTCCTGTCCAGCGCGCCACAATCATGGCAATTTCATCCTCCGTTACTTCTTCTCTCAAAAGTCGGTTATCTTGACTATTTGCGAGTGGCGCCTCCAATGTTTGGAGTTCCTTTTCCAACTCTGGAATTTTGCCATATTGGAGTTCAGCGGCTTTATTTAGATCAAACCGGTTTTGTGCATCCTCCAATTCACGGCGATAACGGTCCAGTTCTTCACGCTTCTCTTGGATTTTTCGCAATGCTTCCTTTTCTTTATTCCACTGCTCTCTCATGTCAGCAGAAGAATCTTTCAGATCACGCAGTTCTTCACGCAACGCTTCCAAACGGGTTTGGCTTATTGCATCCTTCTCCTTTTGCAATGCTTGTTCCTCAATTTCAAGTTGCATCATTCTGCGAGTGACAGAATCAAGCTCTTGCGGCATAGAATCAATTTCCGTGCGAATCATTGCGCTCGCTTCGTCAATTAAATCAATCGCTTTATCCGGCATGAAACGCTCTGTTAAATAACGGTCTGACAATGTAGCGGCCGCCACGATTGCTCGATCGTGGATTCGGACACCATGATGCAGCTCGAACCGCTCTTTCAGCCCTCGTAAAATGGATATCGTATCCTCTACAGAAGGCTCCCGCACAAATACTTGCTGGAAACGCCTTTCCAATGCTGGATCTTTTTCAATATATAAGCGATATTCATCCAAAGTCGTTGCACCGATGCAATACAATTCTCCTCGCGCAAGCATCGGCTTCAGCATATTGCCCGCATCCATTGCTCCTTCCGTTTTGCCAGCACCGACAATCGTATGGATTTCATCAATGAAAAGTATAATTTCCCCTTCGCTATCTTTCACTTGCTTCAGTACGCCCTTCAGACGCTCTTCAAACTCACCACGAAACTTTGCCCCGGCAATTAAAGCACTCATATCCAATTCAAATATTTGCTTGTTTTTCAACCCGTCCGGCACATCGCCTTTTACAATCCGTTGCGCAAGTCCTTCCACGATTGCCGTTTTCCCGACTCCCGGCTCGCCAATTAATACAGGATTATTTTTCGTCTTTCTCGATAAAATCCGCACAACATTACGAATTTCTTCATCCCTGCCGATAACAGGATCCATTTTGCCGCTTTTTACATCTTCTACAAGGTTTCGCCCAAATTGTTCAAGCGGTGTACGTTGGTCTTCTTGCACGCCGTCCATTCTCATCTGCATTCACCTCATTGTTTGACTTTGACTATCTTTGATTAATTAAATTATAAGGAGAAATAGCGTTACTGTACATTTTTTTGCTTGCTCTATTCTCCTACCCGCACGATAATCAATAAAACATATTTATGAATGCAATAACTGGCGATTCGCAACAACGATACCATCTTCATCTGCATAAACATAATGGCCTTCGACCCAATCGATATCCCCGAAAAACAAAGACACGCCTCGCTCTCCCTTGCCTTCCTTATTGCTTTTAAAAGGATTCGTGCCTAACGCTAAAATGCCGATATCCATTTCTGATAAGTCTGCGGAATCTCTAACGCAACCATTAATAATGATTCCTGCCGCTTTACGTTCTGTCGCAATGCTCCCTAACTTGTCCCCCAACATTGCACATCTCATCGACCCTCCACCGTCTACGACTAATACGTCTCCTTCTTTTAAAGATTGAAGTGCTTCTTTTACCAAAACATTGTCCTCAAATGCTCTTACAGTAACGATTGGACCTGAAAAACGTTTTCGTTTTCCGAATGAATGGAATGGTGCTGTGCAAAATGATAATTCCTTGGCATATTCATCACATAAATCTGCAGTTTTAAACTCCATGCTGTATTCCCCTTTCAGTGCGATTTGTTTATCAAAAAAAGCTGAATGACAAACGTCAAACAGCCTTTTCTCCCCATCATATAACTTCTTCATAAATAGAACTTGTTCCATAGAAGCTATGCTTGAAATAAATGCCGCTTAATGGAATATCGCAAAAAAATACGCCACGCATTCTATCGCTTGAATCTTTGTCGCTATGGGACAGAAGAAACAGAACGCGAGTGATTGAAAACGACTTGAGCCGCATTTACTGATAGCAATAATCTATTTTAATCTCACAAGACAAGATGGATCATCGTACGCCTAACGCCATTTTTGCATAGCGGGACATTTTGTCGCGTGACCAAGGTGGATTCCAGACAATATTGACATCTACGTCTTTCACCTCAGGAAGCTCAGATAGTTCTTGCTTAATATTCATGACGATTTGCGGACCCATTGGACATCCCATAGAGGTTAGTGTCATGTCCACCTTTGCAGTGCCTTCATCGTCTAAGTCCACATCGTATACAAGCCCTAAATTGACAATATCGATGCCAAGCTCAGGATCGATCACATTTTCAAGTGCACCCATGATGCTGCCTTTCATATCATCATTCATTGATATTCCCCTTTCCGTCCATTATTATCTTCATCATAGCAAAGTTCTGCCTACTCCTTCAAATAACTTGCCAGCCAATCGGATGCTCGCAGCATTGCAGATCTTGATACTGTATGTCCAGCAGATGGTTCAGAGATAAATTGAAATCGCTCTACATCGTCAGCATAATCCTCTTTTACGGCATTGTAAAAATTGAACGTTGGCTCATAAGGAACGACCGAATCTTGTTCTCCGTGATAGAAAAGGACTGGTCTGTGATTCAACGCTGATCGATGCTTCGTCAAATCAAATATAGACAATGTATCCAATAAAGACTTCCGTTCTTCATCCGTGATCGGCAATTTGAATCCGCGTCGTTCAAATTGCGACATTTGCGCTTTTGCGAGTTCAACGAAGCCTGGTGAACCCATCATGACAGCAGCCGCATCGATCCAAGGATAGACCGTTAAGCAACCTAATGTCGTAATGCCCCCCATCGATGTACCTCCAACGGTAATTTTATTCGTACCTCTGGCAGCTAGTTCCTGATGGAGAGTTTTCATTTCCTCAATCGACGTCAATACGATTTCCCAAAATCGGAGGCTCAGTTGGACTTCATCCAAATTTTCATCTCGAACGCCATGGAGATGTGCATCCGGAAGAAGTACTCTCACTCCTTGTTTCGCGATATTATATGCGTAATGTAAATTATGTTCCTTTGCACTTGTAAAACCGTGTAGGAAAATGGCTGTCGGAAGGTTGCTATTTTCAAGATTTTCCTCCACAATATGCAATAATGGAATGTTGCTCCAATTCTCTTCTTTTACAATGACCGTCATGCAAACACCTTCTGTTTCTTTTTTATGAGCGTAACAAAGTTTTATTGAAAAAACAAAGAGAATGGCCGCATGGCGGAATTTTTTGACTTACCCCCTCTTCAAAAGATAAGATAGTATCAATTACATCTTAGTTAGTTGGAGAGGTTTTTTTATTTGAAACGTTATTATTATGCTCTCTTTTAAGAGGGGCAGCTATAGAGGAGGGCATTCATATGAAACCGCATTTAATCGTCCTTGATTTGGATGGAACATTGCTAACCGATGAAAAAGTCATTTCAAAAAAAACTGAACATACATTGAAGAAGGCGAAAGATCATGGGCATCAAGTGATGATTGCAACAGGCAGGCCATACCGAGCTAGTGCCATGTACTACCGTCAATTAGGGCTTGAAACGCCAATCGTCAATTTCAATGGAGCGTTTGTTCATCATCCTACTGATCGTTCTTGGCAAACAATTCATGAAACGATCGCACTTCCTATAGTGTTAGACGTTGTTGAAGCAATGCGCGAGTTTCGACCGCACAACATCGTAGCCGAAGTGATGGATGACGTGTATATGCAATATCACGATGAACAGTTATTGGATATTTTCAATTTCGGGGATCCCGTTATTAGCAAAGGAGATTTAAGGAATTCCTTGAAAGTGGACCCAACGAGTTTGCTCATCCAAGCTGACGCTCAAACAGTCGACCCGATCCGCAAGCACTTGGCAGAAATCCATGCAGAAGCAATCGACCATCGACGCTGGGGGGCTCCTTGGGATGTGATTGAAATTGTTCGACATGGATTAAACAAAGCAGTTGGCATATCCCATGTATCCAAATGGCTTGGTATCCCGAAAGAGCGGATCATCGCTTTCGGAGACGAAGACAACGACCTTGAAATGATTGATTATGCTGGTGTCGGTGTAGCAATGGGCAATGGCATCGACCGGTTGAAATCCATTGCAGATGAAGTAACCTTAACAAATAATGAAGATGGAATCGCAAAAGTGTTGGAAGAGCGTTTGCTTTTAAAATAATATAGAAAAGAATGTGAGGGGTATGTATGAGAATTTTTGCCGATAGTGGCGCAGATTTACCAAAATCATTTTATGACAATAACGATGTAACATTGCTTCCGCTTCGGGTCTTGATTGACGGCAAAGAATATGAAGATGTTGTCGAAATTGATTCCAAAGAAGTATACGCAGCAATCCGCAATGGGAGCCATCCAAAAACTTCTCAAGCTTCACCTGAACTGCTTCATGCTACTTGGAAAGAGTTGGCCGAATCAGGCGATGACGGCATTTACATCGCTTTTTCATCAGAACTGTCTGGAACGTATAACACGGCAGTTATGATGAAAGATCAAGTAAAAGAAGTGAATCCGAATATGAATCTTGTCATCATTGATTCGCGGTGTGCTTCTTTGGGCTATGGTCTATTAGTCGAAGAAGCTGTAAGATTACGTGACGCAGGTGATGACGTTCGGACAATTGAACGGAAAATAAGATATATGGCTGCGCATATGGAGCATCTATTCACAGTTGAGGATCTTGATTACTTAGCTAAAGGTGGACGAGTTTCCAAAGCGAGCGCGTTCATCGGCGGGTTATTAAATATTAAACCGCTGCTACACGTTGAAAACGGTAAATTAGTTCCCATCGAAAAACATCGGGGACGCAAAAAAGTATTAAAAAGATTATTAGATGTAATGGAAGATCGCGGCGTTAATCTGTCCGAGCAAATGATTGGCATAAGCCACGGTGATGATGAAGCAACCGCTCTGGAAATGAAAGCACTCGTAGAGGAAAGATTTCATCCGAAAGCGGTTAATGTTCAAATGATCGGATCGGCAATCGGTGCCCATGCGGGTCCTGGTACAATTGCCATGTTCTTTTTGAATAAAACGAAGGAATCATAATCGAAGAGGCTGTCCAATAAGTCTATGAAATAGAACAGGTGGGGAAAAACGCTTCGTTTTTCTCCACCAGTTCTCGTATTATTCTCATTTACTATTGAATGTAGCTCACGGATGCCAGCCACTTTCAGTAGATTGTGGTTTGCGAGTCTGTTCTTTGATATATGTACCGTATGGAATCAAAAATTCAAAACGTGGCTCCTTGTCTTCACCGACCGCATACAGATAATTTTTTTCGCTGCCATACTCTACATCCGCAATTACTCGTTTAGGCATTGGTAGAGAGGACTTTTCCGACTTTTACAAGTGAGGGATGAAACAGCGGGTGTCTGTGGGACGTAGGGTGATTGTGTAAAAAAGGATGAATTGGTTTTCCATTCCCATCTGTACATTGTAAGCAGGTTTCAGTTGACCGTTTTTCATGTGATCCTCTTTCATCCGCATGAAGGTGCATCGTTGGTATTATAGGGTTTAAATGAGGGCTTGATGTGTCTGTGTCGCTTGGAAATACTTACTTCCATTTCCTCTATTCCCAATGGCAGTTCTGCTATAATCATTCTTAATAATCTTCGGATTGCAATAAAAGTCGTCTTTTCTAGAATGGGGTTTAGTCACTTCTATTTTACAAGATTGGACGATTTTTTTGTATATTTATAGTTTGATGGAATGAGCAACGTTTCAAGGATACACCGCATTTCATCAACAGAAATAGGGGCTGTTCAGAAAGTCAGTTTTTTACCGACTTTCTGAACAGCCCCTTCGTTTATTTTTTCTCTATAGAATTTTCTTGTTTTCTGCGGGCTCGTCCTTTTTTAATGGCAGTGAACAAGAATCCTAAAAAGATAATGTACACTAAGATGGATGCGATCAAGTAAGGCGTATTATATCCTTTATCTTCGTCAGCAATATATACTTCTGCCATTTCTCGGTCTAAAACGATTCGGAAAACATCATCATCTGATTCACGAATTAAATCGCTATCCAATAAACCGCGAAGCTTTTTATTATCGCCAATTTTAGAAACGGGAATTTCGACACTCGCCGTTTTAGTCGTATTGTTGATCGCGATAATCCAAGTCTCATCCTTTGATGAACGTTTATATACTAAAAATCCACCTTTATTATGCAGCATCTCAAAGTCGCCATTGCGCAATGTTTCGGATTGATTGCGTAAAAGATTCAAGTTGCCTATTAACTCTGCAAGTTCCATATCCGTTTTGAAGTTGAAGAACGGGTGGCTTTCTGGTGCTTCCTTTCCGTTTACTGCAATTTCAGTTCCATATGGTACAAGAGGAATGCCAGGCAATGTAAATAGTGCAGTCGCAGCGACTTTCCAGCGAGTAGGAGGAAACATTCTCGCCTCTACCATTTCATATGTTAGTCGGGATCCAGCCAAATCATCAAACTGAATGATACCATTTGAATTGCTTTCATCGAAAACATCCATTACGGATGAATCTGGATCAGATGTTGCAAATGTTTGACGGAGCGCATCCATAACCGTTGTATTTGGCGAAGCATCAAAATTGGCTTCGCTTTCTTCGTCCGTCAAAATATACATGTCCGGCTTTACGTTACGGATTGCCGATATCATTGAATTCAGATTTTCATCAGAAAAAGCGTCAATTTTTGTTAGTCGAATTCCATCCAGATCATATGAAGTAGCAAATTCGACAACCGCCTCCGTCAATGCTTCGACAGTTGTACTGTCGCTTACATCCCAATTCACTGTGCCATTTTCAGCAGGCAACGAAGGAATTTTATCCTCTTTTACCCATTCATGATTTGCACTTACTTTGCCTAAAGGAAAGTCCGCAACAAGCTTTAATTTCTTGTTATGCACTTCTTTTAGCAAAGCTTTCAATTCATCTTCCGTTCCGAAATGAGGTTCCAGCTTCGTGTAAGAAAGCGGCTTTCCACCATCATACGTTTCCGTTTCGAAAACTGGGCCAATTGAAATCAGTGTGAAGCCCATATCAATTATATGTTGCAGCCTCGAAGCAATGCCCGCAAAATCTCCGCCATTGAAAGCGAAAGGATCTTGTGCATCTACATCGATATCATTTTTTCCATCTCCATTATTAAAGCGGTCCACCAATAAATCGTAAATGCTCTCATCTTCAATTGTACTTTCGCCTTTTGCGAACGAAGTCGCAGGCATAACAATTTGGAAAAGCAACAATACGGCGGCGGCTACGCCAATCAGTCTTCTTCCTTTCACAAAAAAAGCCTCCTCAACAAGCTATCTCTTGCCATTTTATCAAACGACAACCCCCCCCGCCATTCTTTGAAATAAAAATATAGTTTCCTACAACGAAATAGGTCGAATTTGTGAAATAAAGAAGAACAAAAGCAAGAAAAAACCGGATCGTCAGTGGGTTTCCACTTTCCATCCGGCCTTTTGTTTACCATCAGTCTGTCCATTCATCTTCTCGCACACGAGATTTTCGGTAAATGAGAAACACTGCAACTGCAAAAACAGCCATCAATGCGATCAAAATACTTAACAAGATTGCTCCTATGCCAATTGCCATTTTCATCATCCTCCCTTTAGACTGACTCAGATGTATTTCTTAGAAAAATTCAAATCCCATCGGTAGTTTAAAACCGAAAAACATTGTTGCAAATAGGAAGACAAAGAATAGGATCCAAAGCACCCCGACGCTTTTGCCTTTTTGAGATCGTACTAATACCATCTCCATCATTCCAATCGTCAACAGACCTAATAGGAATTTAATGCCGTATTCAGCGCCTCTACCATAATCCATGCCTTTTATGAAAAGGAGAATCCCCGAAAATAGAATGAGCACATAAAACAAACGTGCGATCATATGGGTAATTTTTTTTCCTTTCGAACCGTTCGCCATTACAGCTGCAACTAAAAATACGATAATACCGACAACCCATGTAAATATATGGAAATGGGTCGTGTCAGATAAAAAGCCCAAACTGTTCACCTCATCTATTATTGTTTCCTCTACATCCTACCATAGAAATTGGTTCTCTTAATAGAAATATGGTCTTAGACGAAGCGATTGACTAGTGTGCCAATCCCCTCGATCGAAATCTTCACAGTGTCGCCTTTTTTCAAAAAAACAGGAGGATTCATACCTTTTCCTACACCTGCTGGCGTACCTGTCATAATAACATCGCCAGGCTCCAAAGTAACATATTTTGAGACCTCAGCAATCAATTCATCTATTTTGAAAATCATATCGGAAGTATGGCCATTTTGACGGACTTCATCGTTTACTTTCGTCACGACGGACAACTGATGAGCATCAGGTATTTCATCTTTTGTTACAATGTATGGCCCCATCGGACAAGAACCGTCCAAGCTCTTTCCTAAGAAGAATTGCTTATGAGCGTATTGGACATCCCGAGCGGTTACATCATTAGCGATCGTATAGCCAAATACGTGATCATAAGAAAGTTGCTTCGGAATTTTGCTTCCTTTTTTACCGATAACGACTGCAAGCTCTCCTTCATAATCAAGATTTTCTGTCACCTCAGAATGTATCGGCAGCTCCTGCCCATCCGCAGCAATCGCAGTTGGCGATTTCGTAAAAATCATCAATTTTTCAGGTGGTGCATCTGACCCCATCTCCGCCGCATGGTCCGCATAATTCTTTCCAACACAAAGGATGTTTTTCGGCGTTCTCGGGATTGGCGCAAGCCATTCGATATCTTTGAACGCATACTTGAATTGTTCAGGATTTTCACTTACCCTCGCCTGTTCCGCCAATTTCCGCACCTTTTCAACAAACTCCATTCCCGATGCGATTCCTTCAACGATTGTAGATGGAAAATCCTTCTCTCCAAATGTTTCGGCAATTAATAGTACGTCCCAAACTGCTTCCTCTTTCTTCACTTTAGGGCCGAAACGTGTTTTTCCTTTGTATTTGAACGACAAAAGTTTCATTGACAAGCTCATCCTTCCTCATTTGTATGTGCTTACTTCGGTTGTCACACTCTACTGCTAACAATGAAAATAGCAGACTGAAAGCTTTGCTTCGTCTCTTCATTCTACAAAACTGTCTCTTATCCTTCTTTTTTCATAACGTTTTTCCCATACGTTCCTTTTCTCCAAATCCATTCGAATGGTCCCATCTTGAATTTCATGAGCCACAATTCAGCGAAAATGACTTGCAGAACAAAAATGCCTATAGCAATCATCATGCCAGTTTCCAAATCTACTTTTCCGTAAAGACCAAAACCGTAGCCATAGAAAATGATCGTAGCAACGATTGACTGGGTCAAATACGTTGTCAATGACATTCTTCCAGCTTTTGCGACCGGTCGGAAAACTGTCCGGAAAAAAGTCAGCTGGCAAAGCAATATAATCATTCCCCCATAGCCGATCGCCAATATTGGTCCACCGATGAGCTGTTGCAATAATTGATTGGATTGTGTCGTATCCGTCATATAAGGGATATATTTAATGAAGAAACCTGCGATTAAAGCAATAACCGTCACGATTGAAATCCTTGCTTTCCATTCTCCAGCTCGTTCAAATAATTTCGCTTTCGAAAACCAAGCCCCAATCATAATGAGTGGCAAAATCATAAAGACACCCATGACCGCACTCGTTAAACCAAACATTAACCATTCGAACGTCCGGAAGATGAGTGCCTCACCGTATGTTCCGTGTGCATAAGCCGAAATGGCCAATTCAATTTGCTGTATATCAACATAGCCATCCATCAATTCCCCTGGACTCACCTTTTCAATGAGCAAAACCCCTACAATGAGGAGGGCCGTTGGAATTAAATAAATGATGAAAGCGATTGGCAACAGCCATTTTTTGGGTATGCGAATGGCAGCAATCATGATGAAACCCATCACAGCATACGTAAACAAAATATCGCCAGACCATACGAAAATCGCATGGATGAGACCAAATCCCATTAATATCGCAAGTCGCTTTGCCATAATTGGTGCAAACGGCTTTCCATTCCGTTTTGCTTTTTCATATTGCATATTCAGTCCATAGCCGAACAGCATCGCGAAAATCGGATAAAAACTTGCTTCCACAAATACATTGATCCATTTATACAATTCAACATCGCTCGGTATCGTAAACCAAGAATGCGGATCAATATAAAAATAAGGTGTATGGAAGGTAAGCATATTCGCGATGAAGATGCCAAGGAGTGCAAAGCCCCTCAGCATATCCAACGACTCAATACGCTCCTTCGTTGTTGTCGGTAATAAAGTCAAATCGATTCCTCCTGAACATGCACAGTCTTTTCTCCGTCAAACAAATAGAGCACCATCTCTTTAATGTGGATTCGGGTAATTGCCTCTATCGCCTTCTTATAAAGGCTCATTTGAACGCCGTACCTTCGTTGCATCTCCTGCTGCAATTCGTCTTCCGACTTGAAACGCCCCCGTATATGGTCTGTTTTATAATCAAGCAATACCCATCCATCTTTCTCCTTGAACAGACAATCAGCGATCCCTTGCAAAATTTGATGATCACCGTTATCTCCATCATACGCATACGTAAACGGCGCCTCTCTAAGCACATGTTCTGATTTCTGCAGTCTAGAGAAGATCGGCGTATGGAAAAATTGCACAATCGAATTTGACCTTACCGCATTCGCTTCCTCAGCAGTGAGCAGCTGCCGTATTTCAAGGTCAGAAACAAAAGACTCCACTTCCCGAACATTCGGTATATGCTTCAAATCAATATGTTGCATAACCGTATGCATCGCCGTCCCAATCTCTGCAGCTGATAATGTACGTTGCTGCATGAATGCCGGACGATCATGCAAATAAGGCGAACTCACTTCATCATCTTTCGTTGTGAACCAATCGTCGAAATCAGGTTCATCATTCAATAAAGAAAGCCGCTTTAATTCGCTAACGGTTTGCTTCGATCGCTTCGCCACGGAAGCCATATATGGATAAACGAAATCAAACCGCTTTTTCACTTCAGCCGCCCATTGCTCGTCAACAGGTTCATTCAACAAATCATCTACGGATGAATGTACTTCCTGCTCCGCATCCTCAACTATATTTGTATCTGCCATGAAATGCGTAATAGGATAAGCCGCTAATGACCATGTCGAAGGATCATCGATTACTTTGCCGCCGTCCATCATGCCGAACTTCATGAAATCCCTATGCCGTGCAACTGCTGGACCGATCCAGTCCAAATAGCCGTTCGCTTTGGAGCGTGTATACTCTGGCAGCATTTCATCCGGCTCTAACAGCTGGGCATCTTGCCATTTGCCGATCGTCTTCTCAATGTCCTTAACAGTCGCAACCAACTCAAGATGCTCTTTTGCCCTCGTCATTGCAACGTACAAAATTCGCATTTCTTCTGAACGCATTTCCAATTCCTTTTTCTCTTTCATTGCTAAAAAAGGAAGGGATGTGTAGGTGACCCGCAATTCCGGATCGATCGCTTTCACTGCTAAACCGAAATGCTGGTCAAATAAATACGGTTCATTAAAATCCATCTTATTGAACTGTCTGCCGGCTCCCGCAATGAAAACGTAAGGGAACTCCAAACCTTTCGATGAATGGATCGTCATCATACGAACGACATCTTCTGTTTCACTGACAAATCTCGCTGCCCCTAGATCATCGCCGCGCTTTTGCATCCGATCGATGAAACGCAAAAACCGGAACAGCCCCCGGAAAGACGTCTTCTCATAGTCAATCGCCCGATCATGCAACGCACGCAAATTCGCTTGTCGCTGCTTGCCATTCGGCATCGCACCTACCATTTCATAATAATGCGTATCCGTGTACACTTGCCAAATTAAGTCAGCCAACGATCCTCTTCTTGATAAATTGCGCCAGTCTTCAAACATGATGAAAAACCTTTGCAACTTCCTTTGCGTTTCGGGAGCTACGCCCGATCCTCCCTTTGCCATGAACGCTTTTAACGCTTCGTAAAAGGATTTGTTTTTATCGGCTAAACGGATTTGCGCCAACTCATTTTCCGTCATACCGACAAACGGCGCGCGCAAGACGGAGGCAAGCGGAATATCTTGGTAAGGATTATCGATAACACGCAAAGTGTTCAACATAATCATTACTTCAATAGCTTCAAAATAGCCTTTGGATACTTCTGCATAAATCGGAATGCCCGCTAACTTGAACTCTTCGGCAATCTCCCCAGACCATGTCATCGAGCGCATTAAAATGACGATGTCCCTATATTCCAAAGGCCTTTTGCGTTCAGTAAATGCATCCGTCACCTCCGCGCCAGAAGCCATCCATTCCTTAATTTTGCGGATCATATATCTTGCTTCCGCTTGTGAGCTTTTCAAACTTTGCCCTGTCAATTCATCCGCTTCTTCGACGAACTCTTCCTCATCAGGCTCATACAACAATGTCAGCCCGGCAGCAACTTCTTTTTCAGGATAACGCGCACCGTATTTCAAAGCCGCCGCTTCATCATAATCAATTTCTCCGACCCGCTCGCCCATTACTTGAGAAAAAACGAAATTCGTCGCATCCAACACTTCTTTGCGGCTTCGGAAATTTGCATTCAAGTCGATTTTCAGACCGTTCGAACCTTCTGTTGTAAAACGATTGTATTTCCCTAAAAACAATCCCGGTTCTGCTAATCGGAAACGATAGATCGATTGCTTTACATCCCCTACCATGAACAAATTCCCGTCAGCTTCTCCGCCCCGTTTCACCAATTGAATAATTGCTTCCTGCAGCAAATTCGTATCTTGGTATTCATCGACAAGCACTTCCGCAAAACGATTCAAATAATCGAGTGCAACGTCTGACGGCAATAGCTTCCCATCCTGCTCTTTAGATAATATTCGAAGGGCGAAATGCTCCAAATCGGAAAAATCGATGAGCCCACGATCGGTTTTCACTTGCTCATACCGCTTACCAAAATCGATCACTAATTCGATTAACGTTTCCATTGCAGGGGCCATCAATCGAATTTCATCCAATAAACGTTTCGGCGTTCTCGTGAAATACGATTCTTTCAATGCATTTACAAGCTTCTTCACCGTATCACGCAAATTTTTAGCACGTTTCGCCAAATCTTCATCACAGCTGTTTTTCCGGATTGTTCCCGCTTTTACCCACGTTAATGAATGAAAGAAGGTGTATGTCTCTTCCCATGTACCTTCCATAATCCGGCGGCGCGCTTCATTTAACCAAAGCAAGTCGGCTTCCGCAGTTGCAATTAAAGGCTCTGGACCTTCCGGCATCATTGCGATTCTCTGCATATCCTTTGACAATGCAATTGCTTCTTCCAAAGAATGGCGAATGGCTGTCTTCAACGGACCGATAAATGCCAAATCTTCTATTTCGGCATCTTCAGCAATGTTATACTCTTCCGGAATCATCCTCAGCCATTTTTCAGGTGATGGATGAACTCTTGAATAATCGTATAGCCGGTCGATGAGGGTTTCGATCGACTGGTCATTTCGATCTGATGTGAAGCTGTCCGCAAGTCTGTACATCGCCTCTGGATCTGGTGCGTCATATGCCTCTTCTAACACTTCACCGATGACATCATCACGCAGCAAAGCGGCCTCCGTCGTATCCGCGATGCGGAAGCCCGGATCGATATCGATCAAATAAGCGTATTGCCTAACAACGTTTAAACAGAAAGAATGAAGCGTAGAAATTTGTGCTTTATTCAATAAGCTCAATTGCCTTCTCAAATGGACCGATTCCGGATTGGTCGCAATCGCCTCTTCCAAAGCTTCCGCCATTCTATGGCGCATTTCGGCAGCCGCAGCATTTGTAAACGTAACGACTAACAGCTCGTCGACGTCAATTGGATTTTTTTCATTCAACACTTTCTCAATCATCCGGGTGATCAACACTTTCGTCTTGCCCGACCCGGCTGCTGCAGAAACAAGGATGTCCTTTCCGCTCGCCCAAATCGCTTTCCACTGCGCGTCCGTAAACGTCACGTCTGCGGGCTTAATCGGAATGTCCATCATCCAACACATCCTTCCTCATTTTTGCAAGTGACTCTTCCGGATTTAACGATTCATATTGTCTGTACGTTTGCGCCGGGTCCGACGGGTCGAACTGGCAAACGGAACGATACGAACAGAACTCGCATGGCATCCGGTCTTTCAATTTATATGGAAGCACGCGGGCATCTCCTGCAAGCATCCCATCTCCCGCCTGCCGATGGCGATGTCTTACAAACTTCCGAACGACTTGCAAATCGTCCGTAGACAATACTTTAGACGCTTTAGTAAATGATCCGTCCGTCTTCAACGCAGCAGGCACGATTGTGGAAGTTTTGCCGATATTTGCGTCCATACCCATAACTACGTCTTGATTGTCCAACAAATAACCACGCATTTTATATGATTTCAACAGTTCTTTTTCAATTAATTCCTCAGTCAGTTCCATTTCAGTGCGGATCATCGGATTATGGATATGCAAATAAAGAACACCAGCAGGATCTGCCTTAAAGCCGATCCATTGCTCCGCATTTTCAACAGCTACATCCAAATAAGTGAGCATTTGCAACGAAATTCCGTAATAAACATCCGACAAATCCAATGCCTTCGCAGAAGATTTATAATCGACAATTCGCACATACTTTTTGCCATTGATTTCCGTAGCATCCACTCTATCAATTCTGCCGCTTAAACGCATTTCCTTCCCACGGCGCAGCGGGATATCCAATGAAGGCAAAGGCTCATTAGGTCCAAATGACGCTTCAATTGCAACCGGCTTGAATACACTTGAAGTCGCTTGATTGCTTATAGCAAAAATGGTCCGCTGCAAAATGTGCGTCAATTTTCGTCGAATATAATGATAGCGGCTCGTTGATAGTAGTATCCGATTGAAAAAAGCAGGCGCAATCTGTTCCATTGCATCTTTTGCCAAACCAAAGCATTCCGCTTTCGTCAGTTGCGTCCAAGATTTTCCCGTTCGGATCACTTCATCCGAAATCCATTTCAATGCCGCGTGGAACAAATCACCAATAGAAGGTGCCTCTAACGTATATTCCTGTCTTTCCCGCAAGCCTAGCCCATACGTCGCGTAATGCTGGAAAGGACAGCTATAATACGACTCTACCCTTGAAACGCTCGACACGAATGACGAACCATACAAGCCTTCCGTCAGATTGGGCATCAGCCGCTCCGTTTTATTCCGCTCCATTATAGGCTTCGTTATGTACTGCAACACAGAAGACCATAACGGGTCCTCTTCATAGTAAGAGTGAACCGCTCTCCACTCGGCAGGTAGTGCACCGCCCTGCTCCGCTTCTCTCAGCTTCATTGACAAATAAGGCAATGCCGTCCGAGGATGTATAATGTACTCTGATTCCGCTCGGTTATCCGGTAATTCGGATGGATCCGACACAACCATTTCCAACTCAATACCTAACAGCAACTGTTGGACTCGAGGGATATAAAATGATGGTAATAACGATTTCCCTTCCTCATCTGCGATCGGATAGGAAATATACAATTCTTCCCGAGAAGCAGTAAATGCCCGATACGCCATATACGCCTCGTCCATAAGTTTCATTTTGGCAGATGGTGCCAATTCCAATCCACTTTTGTTGAACCATTCCCGATCAGCATCAGATAAGATTCCTTCCGGCTCAATACGCTGCGGCAACACACCGTCATTCACTCCGATCACAAAACTAACGTCAATTTCCATGAAGCTGGCCAATTCAATTGTCGTCACCGTCACTTGATCTACCGCAGGGGGAATGCGCGTAAATTCCAGCGTATCGAATCCTTCATCCAATATTCGGGCGGCATCTATTGGATCGATTTCCTGATCGCCAAACATGAGCACAAACTGATCCAATACATGAATATAATTATCCCAAGCTTGATCGTGTTCAGTAGCACTTAACAGTTGTCCTCTTTGCTCCTCCGCAGTCCGCAAATCTACAATTTTATCGAAGATTGATAAAGATTCCATAAATAAAAACAGTGCTTCTGCAACTTCACGGCCCCGCTTCGCCCGTTTCAGCCGCCCGTCAAATTCCGCAAGCGGAACACGGATGACATCGCGAATTCGATGCAGCTCTTTCTGAAATGCCAACTCTTCGTCCGTCTGCACTTGCGTGAACTTCTCAAGCCCACGGTACTTCTTCACACGCCATCTCGTATCATCGAACCAACGATTGCCATATATTCCGTTCGCCAATACGTAGTTCTCCAACTGATCTGCTCGCTCTCGCCAAATGAGCCGATCCTCACCATGCGGGAAAAACAGATCCGTCTTCACAGCACGGAATATCGCTTCGTATGACCAGCCACCTGTGACAGCCTCCAGTACCGAACGAGAAAATTCAATAAGCGGGTGATGAAGCATAGGCTTTTTCCTGCTAATGAACACCGGAATATCATACTGTCCGAAAATCGTCTCAATGAGCTCATCATATTTGTCGGGCTGACGATAAAGAATGGCGATTTCTTTAAACCGTTTCCCAGACATAACTAATTCACGGATTTTGCGCGCAACCGCATGCACTTCTGCCCTACGGTCTGTCGCTTCAATTAAACGGACTGCCCCTTCATACTTTCGAGGTTGCGCAGGGTAATTTTCAATTTCCCGCTCGAAATGACGAAGCTCTTCATTACGAAAACGCAGCGTTTCATTGAAATGAATCCTTTCTTCCACTTCAACGGCCTCCAAGCGCGCAATTTCCTGCAAACGCATCGACGTGCGTACCGGGTTGAAAAACAACTCATGATCCGCATGCCCCGACAAATCGGATTCCATCGGCAAAACAACCGTCAATCGTTTACAATGCTTCATCAGTTCCGTAATAATCTCGTACTCTCTCGCTGTAAAACTTTCAAAACCATCTATATATACGTCGGCTTCTGCAATAAGTTCCGAATATTTTATTTGAGAAGCCAACAAAGCCAAATGCCCTTCCGAATCAACATATGACGCACCTAACCGCTCTTCAATTTTCCTTTGCAATAAAGAAAGGTCACTCACCTTATCTTGCAAAGTGCGCGGTGCTCCCGCCTCTTTCAAATCTGATTGCAAGCCAATCAAAGAAGCTTCATCTAAACAGTAGCGGCTAAACTCCTTCATCAAGTCACCGATTTTCTCTGTAAATCCTCTTTTATTGGCAGCTTGTTTGAACAGCTTTAAATCATCGCGGTTTTCTTCCAGCACGCTTCTCACAAGCATCCGATAACCGAATCCATCCACCTCTTTGCGAGTAATGCCCCCTGTCTCCTGCAACACCCGCCATGCAAGTCGTTTAAACGTCGACACCTGTGCCCGGATTAACCCATTCAATCCAAAATTCACGGACAAGCTATGCTCCATTGAAAACGACATTTGATCTGGAACGATCAAAACGACTGGAGGCCCTAATGGATCATGTTGTAAATTCTCTGCAATTTCCTGTTCAATAAACGTCGTCTTGCCAGTACCCGACCGGCCTGTAACAAACCGTAAAGACACTGTACTCACTCCTTCCAAGCATGCCCTATCGCATGAAAATGTACACCGTTCCTGCAGTCTATAAAATCGGCTCCATGGAACCGTTCCCTCGAATACAATCTACCGAACGTTACAATAGCATTTCTTCTGCAATTTATTCGTAAGCTTTTTTGCTAAATTAAGTAAAAAAATCCCTATCTTCCTTTCTTTCATTGTACCGAAAGATGAAGAAGACAGAAACCTTTTCACTGTATCCAATATCTACTTGTCTCATCTTCTATACGATAATAAACCTACAACCCAAGTATAAGTAGGTCCGAAAAACGCATAATTCCCAATACAGGCGCATAAATACCGTAAAAGACGCATAAATTATTTTGCTCACTCATAAACACTAATAAATACATATAAACAAACGCGAACAACGCATATATGCATACCCATGCTCATAAATCCTGTTTTTGCACGCATAAATTATTTTGCTCACTCATAAACAATCATAAATACGCATATACAATCGCGAACAACGCATATATGCGTCCTCATGCTCATAAATCCTGTTACTGCACGCATAAATTATTTTGCGCACTCATAAACACTAATAAATACGCTAAACAATCGCGAACAACGCATATATGCCTACCCATGCTCATAAATCCCGTTACTGCACGCATAAAATATTTAGCACACTCATAAACAATCATAGATACGCATAAACAAACGCGAACAACGCACAACTTCTGTTACAAGCGCATAATTGCCTCAAACAAAATATGAAAAGCATTTAATTTGTCAAAAGCATTCAGCGCGCAGCCCTATTCTAATAAAATTCCCGACAGCCCGCGTCCTTTTCGACAAAACCGGTCCAGCCAAATACTTAACCGATCGATCCCCCTACTTAACCGATAGAACCATCTTCTCAATCCTTCGATTCCTCCGATAAACTGCCCGAACCTAACATCCAATCGCTCGATGTCTCCACATCACTGCTCGAACTTATCATCTAACCGACTGATGACTCAACAAAAGCCCATGAAAGGACATTCTTCTTTTCTCTTAGAGCACAACATGTTTTCCAATAAATATCCCGATTTATTCGTCCTGTTTATACATCGTGCTTGATTCCTCTTCAACCCGCTTATCGATCCGTTTCTCAAACCATTTTCCGATGAGCCATAATAGAACGATAATCCCGATGACGACGCCTGTCCGAATTGGTTTTGTTAAAAGCGCCTTCAAATCGTTTCCGATGTAACTAATGGTAAAAATCATAACAAACTTTCCGGCCATAAGAATCATTAAGTAATTTTTCTTCTTCATATTCGATAAGCCCGCTACTAAGTTCACTAACGCTGACGGTGTAAATGGAAAACAGATCAATATGAACAGCGGTCCAAAACCGTTCCTTTCCACCCAGTGGATCAATTGCTGCACGCGAGCATGCCTTGTCAAAAAACGCAATAAACGTTTTCGCCCATATTTCCGTATAATTAAAAACACGGCATAAGAACCTGCTACAGTTCCCGCCCATGATAATATGAACCCATACCATAATCCGTAAGCTCCTGCATTCGCAAATACAAAAACGAATAACGGGAGAAATGGCAAAAACGACTCTATGAAAGGCAATAACAATCCAATAAACGGACCTAACGCCTTATATTGCTCTGCCAATTCAATTACTTTATCAACATTTAACCATTCATTCATGCTTTCACACCCTTACCAAATCACAATCCAATCTACAACGACAAACAATTTATAAAAAGATAGGTACTGTTATACATAGAATGCCTATTTTAAATATTCCCTTTTCCCTTAATAGAATACCACCTATTCGTAAAAATATAGTATAATTTCATTCATATCGCTCAGAAAGATGTGACATAATGATGAAAAATCAATTTCTTTCAGGAATGAAAGCAGGCATGAGCATTGCCATCGGCTATTTTCCTGTAGCACTTACATTCGGATTATTGGCTAAAACGACTGGTCTCTCCCTCATTGAAACGACTGCAATGAGTCTGCTCGTCTTTGCAGGGGCTTCCCAATACATCGCTCTTAACCTAATCTCTTTTGGAGTCGATCCGCTTTTAATCGTCATGAATACATTCATCGTCAACATCCGTCACTTTCTTATGACGGCATCGCTGAACGAAAAGATGCAAAGCGCTCCAAAATGGGTGAAAGCAATCTATGCATTTTTCGTAACAGACGAGTCATTTTCAATGTTAGCGACAAGGAAAGAAAACAAAATCTCAACATCATTCGCATTTGGTACCTTACTAATCGGTTACTTTAGCTGGGTTTTCTTCACGATCGTAGGCCATATCGTAGGCGCAAACTTGCCGCAGTTTTTGCAAGCTGCGATGTCAATCGCCTTATATGCCATGTTTGTCGGTCTGCTAGTGCCTTCCATGAAAGGAAACCGAAAAGTTGTTATGCTGGCAGGCACTGCCGCATTCGTCCATTCCCTTCTTTATATGACGTCACTTTCGACAGGATGGGCCATATTAATCTCTACACTATTCTCAGCTATATTCATAGAAATGATTTACTCGAAACATCAAAAGAAACATAGTTTTGCCTTCAAAGAAAAGGAGGAAGCAAACTGATGGGAGCTACATATTGGTTCATGTTATTCGGCATGATGCTCGTAACATACATTCCACGAATGATTCCATTGACATTTTTGGATGGCAAAGAATTGCCCCCAATTGTTAGCGGTGTCTTACGCAATATTCCTTATGCCGTTTTAGGTGCATTAATTTTCCCTGCAATTATTTTCGTTCAAGAAGGTAATCTACTTTTCGGCATCATCGGAACCGCCACTGCATTCCTTATCGCTATTTTCGGCGGTGGTGTCATGTCGGTCGTATTAGGAACAATTGGAGTCCTATCCGTTTATAGTTTATTTTTTCTATAAAAATACACGTCCCCTCCTTTAAGGGTGACGTGTATTTTCAGCTTCACTTTATTTCATTTTCAGCCTTCTTCTTGCTTTCCATGCTTTCTTGCCTTTTTCACCATGCGCGTCGCATACCAAAAACCTACTGTAAGCGATGCTGCATCTGCCACATACAGAATCCAATTATGTGTATAGCCTGCATATACAGATGCCGCAATGAGCGCAATTGTCAATGTGAGGCCGACAATATGGTGAAACGTCACCCGAGTGAAAAATATGACTAATAAACCGGGTAAAAACAAGGCGAGCAAAAGCTTCGTTTCCAACGTTGCAAGATCCATTTCCTACACCCTTCCCGGATTATCGTACTACTAATAAACCTAACCGGTGATGATCATGGCGATAAAGCACTTGCTGCATAAGCCTTACCTCTCCATCCCGTCCAATTACCTGCAAGCGGCAATGGGCCGCGTTCACTTGAATCGCGTCGTACAATTCTTTTTCATTAGATACTTGTATGCCATTCACCGCACGAATACACTCGCCTAACATAAGCCCCAACTTTTCTCCAGGAGACTCAGGTAAAATGCCAGCGATGATGACACCGGAAGATTGCGGCGACACAACATAATGCCCTTTCCGTTCACGTACCGCAATGACGACGGTAATAACAATCCTGCAAACAACACCAATCAGTAAAGCTGCCCAGCCTAATATCGGCATCCATATTGCCCCAATTCCTACCGCCGCGACAGCTAAACCGACAATCCAAATAACTCGTCCCATTTTAGGAAATAAAACATCCGGAAAACTCCCTCTAGCGACTTGCGAAAATCCGATAATGACTGGAACCGGAACAAAACTGAAAGCAGTCGCCCCTAAAGTGAACTGTGGCCAATACGGTGCGTAGCCGGAAATCAAGTCACCCGGTACTAAAAATACGACTGGCAATAGCCAAAGCCGCTTCAACTTAAAAGCCGCTGCTCGCAAGCCCCTCTTCGTATTAACCAAATAAGGCGAAGAATATTTATCAGCCCGTTTTTGAATTAACAGCCCTTCCGCAACTAATAACAAACCTCCGATAATCGGAATTGTCACTGCCAATTCCCCGAAGAAATCCATGTCGTTTAACGACCAACCACGGAACGCAAAATTCTGCCCAAAATATTGCATGCCATATAATCCAAAAAACGCAATCGCTACAGCATAGATCGGAGAGGTGATCTGATAATAAAAAGTACACATCAATAATAGCGCAATTGCTGAAAACACAACAATCCAACCAATATCAACCGTCAATCCAATACCGGAAATGAACACGGACAATACAATTGCATGGATATAAGACTCTGATAACAGTCGTTTCAACTCCGTCAAACCCGGTAGCAAACGGACTAAGAAGCTGCGCCGCTCCCGCTTCACCCGAAAATATCCTAAACCGATCGCAGCGAAAATTGCCACTAACCATAATGGATTCAGAAAAAACAGTGCAACCGCCTTCAATAGCTCCAATAAGACACTTTCATTCATCCTCCAACACCATCCAATCCCCGAAAACTATTATCCTATATTGTATCAAATCAACACCCATAAATGGAACAACTGCACAAAAATAATCCGATCCACATAGAACATAGTGAAAAAACGCATATATCGTCTCATAAACGTATAACGGTAAACAAAAACGTATACGTCAATTTGAAAGCGTATAACCCCCCTCTTCTACTCATAATTCATTTCAAAAACGCAAAACGATCAACAAAAACGCATAGTCCATTCCATTAACGCATTACTCCACTGTTCAACTCATAATTCGTTTCAAAAACGCAAAACGATCAACAAAGACGCATAGTCCATTCCATTAACGCATTACTCCACTGTTCTACTCATAATTCATTTCAAAAACGCAAAACGATCAACAAAAACGCATAGTCCATTCCATTAATGCATTACTCCACTCTTTAACTCATAAATCATTTCAGAAACGCAAAACGATCAACAAAGACGCATTTTCCATTCCATAAACGCATTACTCCACTGTTCAACTCATAATTCATTTCAAAAACGCAAAACGATCAACAAAAACGCATATTCCATTCCATTAACGCATTACTCCACTCTTTAACTCATAAATCATTTCAGAAACGCAAAACGATCAACAAAGACGCATATTCCATTCCAAAAACGCATTACTCCACTGTTCAACTCATAATTCATTTCAAAAACGCAAAACGATCAACAAAAACGCATATTCCATTAACGCATTACTCCACTGTTCAACTCATAATTCGTTTCAGAAACGCAAAACGATCAACAAAAACGCATAGTTCAGTTTCACCACCGCATAATTTCCCTCCTCATCATATACAAAAAACCTTTTGTAAGTTGTTAGCCTACAAAAGGTTTCATTCCACTATTCACACTTCAATCACCACTTAACAAATGATGCATATAGCCGACTGCAACTTGTAATTGTTTATCATTTTTACGATCATTCCGATATGCCTCCACTTTCTCTCGTAATGCACCAAAAAACTTCCGATCCATAATACTATCTTCTTCCACCTGCGATTCCACTCTGAAATCATGTACAGCAAGAGCTGTTGATTCATCAAAATAACCATCTTCACGATCTATCGTATATCCTAAACCGGACAACAACCTTTGAGCATACGCAATATCATCGTGATAGTCGCCTACAGAATATACTTCCGTTGAAAAGCGAATATGCTCCGTAAACAATTTATTCTGTTCGGTTTCCAAATCGGCTTCGACACCTTTGCCATGGATCCACTTCTCTTTCGGCGTCAACCATTTATGGGTCGACAGCTTCATCTCCCCACCATTGGATAGCTCCATCGTATCTTGCACAGTTCCTTTCCCAAAACTCATATTGCCGATAATAAACCCTCTACGCAAATCCTTCATCGCTCCGGACAGCACTTCGCTCGCTGAAGCGCTTCCTTTATCTTGCAAAATGACTATTGGCATTTTCTTTAATTTCGGATCATATTGAAACTCTTCAGAAGGGCCCGTAACAAGTGGTGTCAACATTCCACGAGGATCTTGCATATACGCGAAAACTGTATCATCTTCCAATAAACTGCCCGCAATTTCACCGACAGCTCGCAAATAGCCTCCCGGATTGCCCCGCAAATCGACTAAAAGCGCCTCAGCCCCACCGACAATCAACTCATCCGTCGCTTTTTTCCACTCCTTAGCACTTTCATCACCGAACATCGATAACGCTATGTAACCGAACTTTTGGCCCCTCTCTTCCATCAATTCCGCTTGCACTGTTTTTACAGGCATCACTTCACGCAAAACTTTTAATTCAAGATGCTTTCCTAAATCTGGCCGATAAATTGTCATCGAAACTGCTGTTCCTTCTTTTCCGCGAATCTTCTTCACAACATCTTGTAGCGATAAACCACCTAATGCTTCTCCGTTAATCCGTACAATTTCATCATATGGCTGCAAACCAGCTTTTTCCGCTGGCGATCCTTTAACAGGCGCTACAATAATGTACTTATTGCCAGAACGGGTAATTTCCGCTCCAATTCCGACTTTCTCCCCTGCCAACGATTCACGATGAGACGCCGCTTCCTCTTCGGATAAATACGTCGAATACGGATCGCCAATTACGTCAGCCATGCCGCGCAACGCCCCTTCAATCAGCATGTCCCCTTCAACCGGGTATACCGCATTTTCCTGAATTATACCGTACGCTTCATTGATGACAGGAAACGAAGCTTTCTCAGTTTGACCAACTTTTCTCTCCCCGTTAGCTGAACAGCCATCCAAAATAATGAACACTACTGTTGCCAATGCCGCTAAACTCAAAAATAAGAAAAACCGGCTTCTGCGCAATGTGAACACCCCTCCTCCATCCACTATATGAATGAAGTCAGTTTGTTACGACTACAGAAATCCGGCTTTTCTTAATCTAAGTTTTCTACAAGTTGCTCGATCGTTCTTTCATCCATTGGACCGACTATCTTATTAGCAATCCGGCCGTCGGTTTCAAGCATATAAGTCGTTGGCAAATAGTACACCTGGTACAGTTCTTCAATCTTCCCTTTATCATCCAAAGGAATCGGGAACGTTAATCCGTATGACTCGGCAAATTCTTGAACGGCCTTTACGCCTCTTGACTCGCTACCTGTTATATTAACAGCAATGATTTCAACGTTTTCCTCATCTTTGTTATTTTGATAGTAATTTTGCATATGTGGCATTTCTGCCTTGCACGGCGGACACCAAGTTGCCCAGAAATTTAAAATGACTTTTTTTCCTTGAAGGTCGGATAGTTTCACAACTTCACCATCAATCGTCGTCAACTCAAAATCCGGCGGCACATCACCTTGCCCTAAACCGGCATCCACTTCAGCTTCATTATCACCTAATGAAACCGCTCCGTCTACTGATGTAAGCGCCGTATCAATCGGTTCTGGTTTTTCCAAATTCGATTTCACCATTAAAACGATCATCGTACCGATAATAAGTCCAGCGATCACGTAGCCAATCGTTTTTTTCAAAATGATTCCCCCTTTATCTTAAGTTTTCGTTCTTCATTCCAAATAAGAAATGAAAAGAAAACAGCAATCATGACAGTAACATGCAATGAAAAATTATGTAATCCTTGCGGCATAAATGCAGACAGGAACAAATGGACAGCTACGAACAACCAAATTAATGGTATCCGACTCGTTTTTCTCAAACCTTTTATTATATAAATTAAACTTGCTGTGAACAGCATAATTGTCAATAGGAACAAACTCAAGCTTCCTTTATTTAACAAAACGACTATTACTTGAAATACGGATTGCGCAATGAACGAGCCAACTAGCATTGCCTCGATTCCTCCATGAGCCAACTTGCCCTTATGCCAATCAATCCACGTCTTCACCATGACAAATAAAAGAGATAGCACAAATCCTGCAATCCCGCCATTAAAATATACGATCCCTAAAGGAGCACGCAAAATCATTTTAAAGTCTAAAAGAACAACTGACAGCTTCCATACTATGATTACATAAAAAAAAGCATCAGCTAAACGTACAGCATGCTGCTTTCCATACCATATCCGGATAGCAATATATGCCACAATGAAAGCGACAATGATTGCTGCCCAGGAAGAAGGAAATGTAAAGCTACCAATTGTATAAAAAGTTGTAACGTCCATTATATATATCCTTTCCCCATATACTTGCTATGGTATAGGAACGACTCCTAAATTGCGAGGAAACTGCTTTTCTGTTGCAATAAAAAAGCTGCTTAGAAAGCAGATATAACAACCTTCTAAGCAACATATTATGTTATAAACCTAAAAACATATTAAAACGATACATATCTCAACGGATTGACTGCGCTTGGACCAGAAGCTGTCCAGTTTCCTATATGCACTTCAAAATGGAGATGCGGGCCAGTAGATGCACCAGTCGTTCCAATTGCTCCAATATGCTGTCCTTTATCTACGACTTGTCCTGAACTTACATTGATTTTCGATAAATGAGCGTAAGCAGTCGTCATAATTGTACCGTCAACCGAATGGGTGATCATAATAACATTTCCAAGTCCTCCCATACGCCCTGCATACGAAACAACGCCATCAGCTGCCGCAATTACAGGGGTACCGATGGAATTCGCAATATCTACACCCCGATGTTGTTTCTTCGTATGATAGATTGGATGTGTCCGCCATCCAAATGAAGAGGTGAATCGACCATTCGCAGGTCTCGTCCAAAACCCGCTCGATACTGGTGGAAGTGTATTAGGATTTGCTGCCGCAGCCGCTTCCCTTTCCTTACGTTTACGCTCCGCTTCTCGACGAGCAACTTCCGCAGCGCGTTTTTGCTCAGCAATGATCTTTTTCTCCAATTCGGCTTCGATTTCAACCGTCTCATGGAATTCTTCTTCTAAAACTTTCTTTTCATTTGCAAGCTTCTCTTGTTCAGCCTCTAACTCATCGATCAACTTGCCCTTTGCCTTTTTCTTTTCTTGAAGATTCGCTTTCAGTCTTTCAAGTTTTGCTTTGTCCTCTTCAAGTTGCTTCAGCTTTTTCTCGACAAGCGCCTTCTCTTCTTCCAATTGCTCAATATCTTCTTGCTGTTTGCGCATAATATCACGGTCTGCATCCATCAATGTCGATACAGCTGAAAAACGGTCTATGAAATCTGCAAAACTATTAGCCCCTAATAGAACGTCTATATAACTGACTTGTCCGCCTTTCACTTGCATCGCCCGAACGCGGTCACGAAGAACGACATCCCGTTCAGCAATTTTTTGTTCCAAATCTTCAATCGAAGCTTTCAATTCATCGATTTCTTCATTGGTTTTGTTGATTTTATTAATAACACGATTCATATTTGCGTTCGTTTCTTCGATCTCTGCATTCAATTTCAAAATTTGATCCATAATCGTTTCAATTTTTGATTGATTGACTTTAATTGCCGAATCCTTCTTTTGAATGTTTGATTGAATAGTATTTTTCTTTTCCTTCGCTGCCTTCTGTTCATTCTTTAAATCATTAAGTGTACTCGCCAATACATTAGTTTCGCCAGCAAGTGACATAACTAAAAATAATACAGCAAAGCTCGCCAAAAACCATCTGCGCTTGTTCAACTTCATAGTTCCCCCTTCAGCTTTTTCTCTTTTCGTCCTGTATGACTTATTATCCCAATGCCAAATCTCACAAAAGCTTTCTTACTGATTCATACCAACACATTATAAGTGAAGGACTTCAAACGTTTTCTGTTAGGCTCTAAGAAACTTGCGCACTGACATGAAACTTCCCCAAACTCCAATAAATACACCCATGAATAGCAGCAACGCATTCACTTGGAGTATAAAAGGCGTTGCACTCAACAGTTGAAACAGCTCATTTTGCAACTTTGGTTCCCATTGCTCATACAATTCGTAATACGATACTGAAATGATGATCATCGGCAAAATAGCTCCTAAAATGCCAAGCCATATTCCTTCCAACACGAAAGGTATTCTTACAAAACTATTTGTTGCGCCAACTAATTTCATAATTTCAATTTCACGTCCGCGTGCTACAATCGTCAGACGAATCGTATTTGATATTAAGAACATAGCTGTGAACAACAGTGCCAAAATAAGGACCAGTCCGATATTTCGGCTCATACTTAACACATTGAACAGTTTTTCGACCTTTTCTTCGCCATAGACGACTTGATATGTGTTGTCATATGTATCAATTTTTTTGGCGATTGCCTCGGTCTCATGCGGATCTTCAGCTTTTACGTAAAGTGCGTCCCCTAATGGATTGCTTTGCTTATAAAGATTCAGCTCTTCCCCAAACGACTCGATCATCTTGTCCAATTCCTCATCCCTCGAGGAATAAACGACTTCCAAAACACCCTTCGTTTCCCTTACCTGCTTCTCAAGCACCTTGACTGCTTCAGCGTCTGCAGCTGGTTCAGCAATAACTTTAATTTCCACATCATTCTCGATGTTGTCCGCCAACTGATTCAAGTTCATCATAATGACGATAAATACACCGACTAATAGCAACGTCACTGTAACAGCACTAACTGAGGCAAACGTCATCCAGCTATTTCTACCGAGGCTCTTGAAGCTTTCCCGAAAATGCCGCCCCATCGTCCTAACCTTCATAGCCGTAAACCCCTTCATATTCATCCCGCGTAATCATGCCGCCTTCAACGACGATAACCCGGTGACGATTCGAATTTACAATTTCTTTATTATGCGTAGCCATGACAATCGTCGTGCCACGCGCATTAATTTGCTCAAATATTTTCATGATTTCCCAAGAAGTATCCGGGTCTAAGTTCCCTGTAGGTTCATCTGCGATCACAACTTTAGGCACGTTCACAATTGAACGCGCGATGGACACACGCTGCTGTTCTCCTCCAGACAATTCATTCGGAAACATTCTCGCCTTCTGTGTCAATCCGACAAGGCCCAATACATCATTCACCTTTTTGCGGATTTGGCTCGGCGTCTCCTCAATCACTTCCAATGCGAATGCCACATTCTCGTAAACATTCAATTTAGGAAGCAGTTTAAAGTCTTGGAACACAACACCAATCTGCCTGCGCAAATATGGAACACGCTTATTCCTTAACGTTGCAAGATTAATTCCGTTGATCACAATATCACCGCTAGTCGGTGACTCTTCGCGATACATCATCTTGATGAACGTCGATTTCCCTGCCCCGCTCGGCCCGACAACATACACAAACTCTCCCCGACCGATTTCGACATTGATGCCATTCGCGGCAACAACACCATTCGGGTATTTTTTATACACATCTTTCATCACAATCATGTAAAAACCACCTGAATAATTATTGTTTCTCCAAAAGCCGACAATCATATTATAACATGCTGACGACTAATAGGTATTACAGTTATATTTCAAATGTCCCGTCTTCTTCATTCCAATAACTAAAAACCTCCAAAAATCCCTACAAAACAACCTAAACCTCTGTAATATTTTCATAATACCCTCCAAAAATGCAAAGAATTCCATGAAGTGACAAAACTTCACCTCTTAGCAGAAATAAACAGCACATAAATTTCTAAATTAACGCTGAAACAACATCCTCTTACCCATAAAGCACAGTAAACACGCAAATTGACTACCTGCCACTCATCATTCGATTCAGAAACGCATATCCTACAAAAGACTCTTCCACACGCATAAAACAACTCGCTGAAGCATACTATCCTGTTGCCTTTTCCAAATAAAAAAACACAATAGGCCGAAGCCCATTGTGTTTTCATTACTGAAATTATTTTTTCTCAGCAAGCCATTTTGCAACAGCGTCCAATTCATCTCCGGAAATCAATCCACCTGGCATGCCGTTTGGCGTACCGTTTTCGATAATATCATGGATTTCAGACTCAGATAGTTCCGAACCGACATTTGCAAGCGCAGGAGCACTACCGCGTCCTTCAAGATTGCCTCCGTGGCAAGTCGCACAGTTTGCTTGGAATACTTTATCCGCATCAACGCCGCTTGCAGTATCCCCACCAGCATTGTTGTTGTCGGTTTTGTTTCCACCGCCACATGCACCAAGTACAAGCACCGCACCAAACATTACCGCTACTAGCTTGTTCTTCATTTTCCTTCCTCCTGTCGTAAAAATGATGAATACTTCATCCTTAATTATATCAAAGCATGAGGAAACAACACTTGCATAGAAGCATCCAATTTTATCAAATTGATGACAAAGTGGATTATTTTTCTTTGCACTGATCTTTCCTGCATTGCCTTTACCTTTTACTATACACATAAACGAAAATTTAAAACCCTTTACCAAAAAGAAAAAGCGCACCGAAGTGCACTTTTTAATGTATAGTTTTCATTAAACGAATCAAGATATTTTAGAGCGTAGATACGCATTAATGAACATGTCGATTTCTCCGTCCATTACAGCGCCAACATTTCCCGTTTCCTCGTTTGTCCTATGATCTTTAACCATCGAATACGGGTGGAATACGTATGAACGAATTTGGCTGCCCCAGCCGATTTCTTTCTGTTCACCACGAATTTCAGCTAAACGCGCTTCTTCTTCTTCAACCTTGATTTGGTACAATTTTGCTTTCAATAAATTCATTGCCCGTTCACGGTTTTTAATTTGTGAACGCTCCGTTTGACAGGTCACAATTGCACCGGTTGGAATATGTGTAATCCGAACGGCTGAGTCGGTCGTATTGACGTGCTGTCCACCCGCGCCACTTGAACGGTACGTATCGATTTTCAAATCCTCAGTACGGATTTCAATATCAATATCCCCATCAAACTCAGGCATTACTTCCACAGAAGAGAATGATGTATGGCGGCGACCTGAAGAGTCAAACGGTGAAATTCGGACTAAACGATGAACGCCTTTTTCAGCTTTCAAATAACCATACGCATTATGGCCTTTAATTGAAAGTGTGACAGACTTTACGCCCGCTTCATCTCCCGCTTGATAATCAAGAGTTTCAACCTTATATCCTTGGTCTTCAGCCCATCTTGTATACATACGAAGCAACATAGAAGCCCAATCCTGCGACTCTGTACCTCCCGCTCCAGAATGAATTTCAAGAACGGCATTACTACTGTCAAACTCATCGCTCAACAACATTTGTAAATCGAAATCATCCATTTTTTTCTTGAAATCTTTCAACTCGGATACCAATTCCTCTTGTAGCTCTTCATCAGCCTCTTCACGAAGCAACTCAAGTGTCATTTCCAAGTTTTCCTGCGTCGCATTCAAATCATTGAATGCACCAACCGACGCTTTCAAAGCATTTGATTCCGAAATGACTTTTTGCGCACGATCTTGGTCATCCCAAAATCCCGGTTCCAACATCACCTCGTCTAATTCCTGCATCCTTGCCTCTTTGTTTTCTAAGTCAAAGAGACCCCCTGAAGTCCGCTAATTTCTTAGCTGTTTTGTCGAGTTCATTGCGAACATCGGATAATTCCATCATAATAATTTCCTCCTGAAATAAAATCAAATTGAGAATCGAACAACGTAGAGTTCGATTTGCCGTATTTCTGCGTCATTTGCAGAAATTAAGGCACCTTTACACCATTTTAGTTGCATTGGTTCCTCCGACTGACACACATGCATAATTACAAGTTATGAAGTCAGAACAACGTAGAGTTCGATTTGCCTTAATTTCTGCGTCATTTGCAGAAATTAAGGCACCTTTACACCATTTTAGCTGCATTGGTTCCTCCGACTGGCACACATGCATAATTACAAGTTATGAAGTCAGAACAACGTAGAGTTCGATTTGCCGTATTTCTGCGTCATTTGCAGAAATTAAGGCACCTTTACACCATTTTAGCTGCATTGGTTCCTCCGACTGACACACATGCATAATTACAAGTTATGAAGTCAGAACAACGTAGAGTTCGATTTGCCTTAATAAAATTTTCCTGTTAAAAACATTTTAAGCTGACTTGAGATGAAGCCTACTAAGCGAAAAGTAGTAATGCAACCACGTCACATAAAACACCCATCAGCCGCAGATCGCTCCGCAGGCTGATGGATTAGATGCACTAATTTATTTTATGACATGGCACCATTTGCGTCCAATCATAATTTATTAGAAATGCAAAAATTACCCTTTACCATGACAATTTTTATATTTTTTGCCGCTTCCGCAAGGACATGGATCATTTCGGCCAATATTGACCTTACGACGAATCGGCTTCTTCGCCACTTTCTCACCATCTTCTTTCGGATTGACAGCTTGCCCCTTCGCAACCTCTTCCCGCTCCAAGTTGTTGCGGATTTCTGCCTTCATTACATATTTCGCAGCATCATTCTCAATCGCCATTACCATATCTTCAAACATAGCGAAGCCTTCAGACTGATACTCACGAAGCGGATCTGTTTGACCATAAGCACGTAAATGGATACCGTGGCGCAATTGATCCATCGCATCGATATGATCAGTCCATTTCGTATCAATTGCTCGTAAAAGGACGACTTTCTCGAATTCACGCATGCGCTCATCGGACATTTCCTCTTCTTTCTCATCATAGCGTTCCATAACAGCTTGGCGGATCAATTCGATCAATTCCTCAGATGATTTGCCTTCCATTTCTTTTGCGGTCAATGTACCTTCCGGCAGCAAATTCGCACCTAAGAAATCTTCAAGACCTTTCAGGCTCCAGTCTTTTTCACCATCAGGCGCATGCATTGCAACTGCCCGTTCAATGACATTTTCCAACATCCCTTCCAATATTGGACGGACATTTTCAGATGCCAACACTTCATTTCGCTCTTTATAAATAATTTCACGCTGTTGGCGAAGGACATCGTCGTATTGCAGCAACCGTTTCCGAGAATCAAAGTTGTTCCCTTCAACCCGTTTCTGAGCTGACTCAACGGAGCGTGTTACCATTTTCGATTGAATCGGCGTGGAATCATCCATACCTAATTTCGTCATCATATTTTTCATCTGCTCTGAACCGAATCGGCGCATCAATTCATCTTCAAGAGACAAATAAAACTGTGTTACACCTGGATCTCCTTGACGCCCAGAACGACCGCGAAGCTGATTATCGATCCGGCGCGATTCATGGCGCTCTGTGCCAATAACCGCAAGGCCGCCAAGTTCTTTAACACCATCACCTAATTTAATATCCGTACCACGGCCCGCCATGTTCGTCGCAATTGTCACTGCACCCTTTTGACCTGCTTGTAAAATAATTTCGGCTTCTCTACCATGGTTTTTCGCATTCAATACATTATGCGGAATTCCATACTTTTTCAAGAAGTTTGAAATGATTTCGGACGTTTCAATTGCGACTGTTCCGACAAGAACTGGTTGGCCTTTTTTATGGCGATCCCTAATATCTTCGGCAACCGCTTTATACTTTCCATCCATCGTTGCGTAAATCAAATCAGGACGGTCATCACGTGCAATCGGACGATTTGTCGGCACTGCAATTACATTCATATTATAAATATTACGGAACTCTTCCTCCTCCGTCTTCGCTGTACCAGTCATGCCGGCAAGCTTATCGTACATACGGAAAAAGTTTTGGAACGTAATCGTTGCAAGCGTCATCGTCTCATTTTGAACTTCCAAACCTTCTTTCGCCTCTATCGCTTGGTGAAGCCCATCGCTATAACGACGACCTTTCATGAGACGTCCGGTGAATGAATCGACGATCACTACTTCGCCCTCTTGAACGACATAATCAACATCGATATGCATACTTGCATGTGCTTTCAATGACTGGTTGATTGCATGGTTCAATGTTACGTGCTTCAAATCGAACAAGTTCTCAATGCCGAAAGCTTTTTCAGCTTTCTCAATTCCAGATTCCGTCAAAACAACGCCTTTTGTCGACTCATCATATGAGTAATCTTCTTCTTTTTTCAACGTCGCAACAAATCGGTTCGCTAATCCATATAGCTCCGCCGATTTCGCTGCTTGCCCCGAAATGATCAATGGCGTACGCGCTTCATCGATCAAAATGGAGTCAACCTCGTCAATTACTGCATAATGCAGTGGTCGTTGCACTTTATGTTCTTCATACAAAACCATATTGTCACGCAAATAGTCGAACCCCAGCTCATTGTTCGTCGTATACGTCACATCGGCCTGATAGGCTTCACGCTTCTCTTCTTTTGATAAACTATTTAAATTCAATCCAACCGTTAATCCTAAAAACTCAAAAAGCTCGCCCATCTCATTCGCGTCACGGCTCGCCAAATATTCGTTCACCGTGACGACATGGACGCCTTTTCCTTCAAGCGCATTCAAATAAACCGAAAGAGTAGACGTCAACGTCTTACCTTCCCCGGTTTTCATTTCCGCGATATTCCCTTCATGCAAAGCGGCTGCACCCATAATTTGAACACGGAATGGATACATCCCCAATACACGGCGTGAAGCTTCACGCACTACTGCAAAAGCCTCTGCTTGAATATCATCAAGTGAAGTGCCTCCTGCAACCCGCTCTTGGAACTCAGCGGTCTTCTCCTTCAATTGCTCATCAGTTAAACGCTCCATTTCTTCTGCAAGCGCTTCAACCGAATCTGCAATCTTTTCAAGACGTTTCAAATCTCTTTTATTCGGATCAAACATTTTATTCAATACGCCAAGCATATACGTCACATCCTCATTTAGTTCACCCTTCATTTTAACACTGTAAAAAGCACCGTGCAAATCGTCTGAATGATTTATAACCCTTTTATCCTAAAACCTCTCAGAAATCAATTTTCCTTCAAATAAAACATAGCGATAGTCAACAATTTATAGACGTTCTCCGCTCTAAAACGTTGCAACGCCTTATTCGCATAAACAACTGCTGTCTGATACGCATCAACCACATTAAACACTCATAACCGACAAACTCATACACATAAATACCATCCCTTACGCATTGCGCATGCAATGACCATATAATTTCTCTCAAGACAGCATAAGCACTAACCTCAAACGCATAACTCCCAGCCCGGCGCGCATTAAACTCTTCAAAGCAGCATAAACACCGCCAGCACACGCATATACTCCTACAAAGCAGCATAAACGCCAGCAGCACGCGCATATACTCCTACAATGCCGCATAAACACCTGCAGCACACGCATAAATTCCTACAATGCCTCATAACGCCTGCAACACACACATATACTCCTACAATGCCGCATAAACACCAGTAACACACGCATATACTCCTACAATGCCGCATAAACACCTGCAGCACACGCATAAACTCCTACAAAGCAGCATAAACGCCAGCAACACATGCATATACTCCTACAATGCCGCATAAACACCAGCAGCACACGCATAAACTCCCCCAAAACCCGCAAAAAAGCCCCCGAATCACTCGAGGGCCTGTCATCTTTATTAGTTTGTTTCAATTAAACCGTATTTACCGTCTTTCCGCTTATACACAATGTTTGTTCCATCAGATTCCGCATCTGTAAAGATAAAGAAATTATGGCCTAACATGTTCATTTGTAATATGGCTTCTTCCTGATCCATTGGCTTCAGATCGAATTGCTTTGTGCGGACTACTTGGAATTCTTGATCCTCAGTCAAAGCCTCGTCATTGTTGTTCTTCTCTCTCTCAACTGATTGCAAAAAGGCTGCGACGCCTTCTCGTTCACGGAATTTACGATTTACTCTTGTTTTATATTTTCGAATCTGTCTTTCAAGTTTATCAACGATTAGGTCAACCGCCGCATACATATCGTCGTGGCGCTCTTCCGCGCGGAGTGTCAAGTTTTTCATCGGGATTGTAATTTCCACTTTAGTCTGTTTGTCATTGTAAACTTTCAGATTTACGTGGGCTGTAGCATTAGCGCCTTCAGTGAAGTACCGTTCCAACTTCTGGACCTTTTTCTCAACGTACTCACGAATTGCTGGAGTTACCTCAATATTTTCCCCTCGGATGTTAAAGTCTAGCATATGAACTCCTCCTTTAATTAACCGTTGATATATATTTCTCCATATTCTCTCCAAAACCCTTTTTAATTTTGAAGAAAATATTAAGAACTTGTCGAAATGTGACGAAAGCATGTACAGCATTTTCTTGCACATGATAACGTTACATATATAGGTCTGCATACCCCGTTGCGCTTGCTCCTAATCAGAGCACAGACCTACCATCTTACCGGAAGTCTATAGGTGGATTCAAAAGGACGACTCCGGCTCATACTAATGAGCTTTTTCATCCTTACTGCTATTATAACAAACAAAAAGGTTTTTTTCTTTCTTTTCGATTCAACTTTTCAGAAAATTGATTTTAAACGCCCTTTACCGCACTTCAATCAACTCCTTCGTCCGTTTCATCGTCCCTTCCAACGTTCCAACAACTTGTTCATTATCACGAACCGTCTCATGCACTGTCGCATTCACCTCTTCAAGAGAAGCACTCGATTGCGCCAACAACTCCGCGAAATCTCCCGTCATTTTGCCGATGTTGGCCGTTTCATCAGCAATTCTTTTCATCTTCTCATCAAACCGTCCGAACTTCTCATGCAAACGATCCAAAGTATAATGCATCGATTCTACATTTCCTTCTGCCGACACGGTCAGCTTGCCCTGCTCCCTAAGCTTCTCTGTGCTGCCCGATAAATTTAACTGTGATTCCTTATTCATCCGGTTTACTTCCGTCAAATTGTCGTTTATTTCATTTAAAGTTTCAGCTGTCATTAATGATAATTTCCGTATTTCCTCGGCTACAACCGCGAATCCTTTGCCGTGGTTACCTGCGCGGGCCGCTTCAATTGACGCATTCAATGCCAATAAATTTGTCTGTTCCGTAATCGTTTCGATTGATTTCGCCAATCCATTCGTCCGCTCGATATTTTCCGTAAGAGCAGTAAAAGAGCGATTCAGATTTCCTAAAAACTCTTCGACATCCGTCATCCCCTTGCGAACTCTCCTCATCGTGTCAACAATTTCTTCCGAAGTCCCTCGCAGATAACTTGTTTCTCCAAACATCCGCTCCGCCTCTAACCGCATTTCAGCAACATCTTCACGAGCAGCCTGTGAAAACTGAGCAATTTGTCCGATTTGCGTAGCCTCCTGTTCCACTCCCGCTGCTAATCCATCCATAATGGTTAGCAGCTCCTTTTGAGATGCTAAATGCCGCTCTGCCGTTCGCCCAATAGAATCCAAATCATTTGCCACTTCTTCGACGTTATGGTTCAATCGCTCACGCTTCTTCGTTTCTTCATTCGCCCGCTCAGTTTGCTCTTGAGAAAATAGGCTAACTTGAGCCTCTAACTTTTTCGTTTGCCTTATCTGAATCAATAAACCCGCCCCTAACAAAATCAGTGTCAACATGACACTTCCTTTGCTCGAAGCAATTTGCTCCTGATGCGGATATTGCCATAGGAAAACGATCATGACGATGATCGACAATCCAAATCCGAAAGACATAATACGCATGGAAGCATGTACGCTTGCAATACCTGCTATGAAAAACGCAATGCCTGCAGTTGCCAATGAAGGATTACCGGCAATCCCATTGAATATCGCTGCAGTAGCTGTAAACCCAATAATAATCCATGGAAAGATCCTTTCGATAAGCTCACTTCTTTTCGCTAACAGGTAAATAATGACCGAAATCGTTACCGGAACCGCCATACTCACTGTTTTCAAACCATCTTGTCCAGTCAATAAATAAAACAAAGTGCCAATGAAACTTGAAGCCCCCAATGTTGCAAATAAAATAAAATTCTTTTTCGCAAATTGCTCCTGTACAAACTGTTCCACATTCCCCATTGCCATCCCGCTCCCCTCTTGGCATCTGTTAATTTGAAATCACGATCGATTGAACAGTTAAAAAATGTATGCAGTAATGCCCTCGTACTTTATTCACATAAACGAACGGCTTCCCTATGCGTCTTCTCTATCGTCTGTGCAATTACCTGCTGTTCATCTGTTAAATTTGTCAATGTGGCATTCAGTTCTTCTATTGAAGCAGTGCTTTGTTGCACGGTAGCGGCAAAATCCATCGTCCGGCGCTTCACCAATTCACTGCTCTCCAAGACAAGGAGGAAGTCCCCTTTAAACTTGTGCAAAGCCTTTTGCAAACCTTCCATTGCAGTAAAAAGCACTTCAAAAGCCTGTGTAGAAGTATTCGCAACAACAGCCTGACTTTCCATTTGGACAAACCCTTCATCCAACTTCGCAACGGACTGTTCAGTATACCGATTGACCTCTCCCAAATTCCGATCGATTTTTTCAAGCGTATTGCTCGTTAAACCAGCCAATTTCCTTATTTCCTCAGCAACGACCGCAAAGCCTTTTCCGTGTTCACCAGCCCGTGCTGCTTCAATCGAGGCATTCAGCGCTAATAGATTCGTCTGCTCCGTAATCGCCTTTATTGAACCAGCGAATTCATTCGTCTCCGCAATTTTATTTGTTAGCATGCTGAACGTTTCATGCAGCTCCTTGAATGTCAAAATAAATACCTGGATTTTCTCCTTTAATTCCCCCATTTTTATTGCGCCTTCATCAGCACGCTCCCCTGCTTTAACTGCTTGATCCGCAATGCCACCAAGCCCTTCAAATATTTGCGTTACTGCTTCATTCGCCTGCTCAGTGTTTTCTGCAATTTCAGTAATATGGTCTGCCTGCTGCTGGCTGCTCACACTTACTTCATTGACAGCCAACAACATTTCACGCTGGGAATGAGCATTCGTTTCTGAGCTTTCTGTTAGCTGCGCCAAATAATTTGTAATCGTTTTAACCGTATGTTCCATTTTTTCTTTCAGCTGTTGCTCTTCAAAAGCTTTAGATGCTGTAAGTTGAACAAGCTCTTCCACATGGGCAAAAACTTTTCCATTTTGTCGAACGACCAATAGTAAAATGACACCCGCCAAAACTTGTAAAATAACTAAATTTCTACCGCTCGTCTCGACTAACTGTGGATCTACAAAAAGGCTATTGTTCATAATCATTGCAATGATACTTAATATAAAACCAAACATCATAATGCGCATTTTTCCATGAATCGGTGAAAGAGCCAACAACAAAACAACTACACCAATCGAACCTAAGTTCGCTTCCGAAAAATACATAATTGAAATTGCAATTGCAAAATTTAATAGTAATAATACATAAGGCAAATAGGTCGAAAAAGGACGCCATTTTATTGAAATACCATATGCAAGTAATGCCAAAACAAACGGAATGGCAACTGATAGTAGTATTTCTGTCGGTGATCGCTGTATCAGCTGAGCGACGAGCCCTAATCCCGCAGCTATAGAGAAACCAATAATCATGATTCGATTTTTTTGTAGCCAATCTTCCATTCGTACTTGTTCAAGATTCAATAATGACACACCCTTCAGCAGTTAGGTTAATAGGATCATATTATGACAATATAATAAGTAAATATTATCATGAATGAACAGTCATTCATATAGGTGGAACTAACCATTCTGAATACTAAGATTGCGCATAAAAATGACCCAATGCTTTGTTTTGAAATTGTGTTATCGCTTAGCGTTGAGGATTTTTTTACGAAATATCAATTCTTTATAATAGATACCGTCAAGACAATTGATCAATTTGGAAAGATCGTACTTGAACCATTTATTAGTCAACTATTAAACTGGCCAGCAGTACTTCTTCTATAATCAAAAAACTGCACCTTACATGTTAGAACGTTCTAACATGTAAGGTGCAGCTAAAATCTTAATGATTATTTATTGTTTCGTATCATAGAAAGTACCATCTCGCGCTACTTTTCCATAAGGATTTACATAATGTTTCATATGCTCTTTTTTCGACTGAGCCGCTGAAATATCCGAGCGAATCTGCTTCGTAAATGTAGTCAACGCCTGAACGACTCGTTGTTCAATAGCGACCAGTTCCTTTCCGGCCAATTCTTCCTCCGGAGTAAAAGGAGCCACGATTTCCCGTTGCAGTTCATCTCGTTCGTCCAAAAGACGCTCGATTTGTTCAATTAATTCATCACGTTGCTCTTCTCCTGATTGACTGGTCAAATAAAGTAGCCGATCAGCTACTTCTTGCCAGCGTACCATCGCGGGCCGAATCATATTTCATCCATATTCGCATACTGTTTTTGCCGGTTGATCTGAATCACTTGCTTCCAAGTATCGCGAAACTCCGTCATAATGTCCGCAGCTTCATCATAGAACTTGCTTTCATTTTTAATATTCGCTTCTAATAAACGATTATTAACAAAATCATATAACGTCATCATCTGCTCAGACACTGCAACGGACGTATCCAAGGTGACCATCAGCTCAGAAACGATCGCTTGAGCCTTCTGCGTCGCTTTATTTTTCTCCTCGATATCGCCCGTCTCCAATGCCTTCTTCGCCTGATGAATAAATTTCAGACAGCCATTGTATAACATAAGCGTCAACTCGCCAGGCGTCGACGTATTCACCGAATTGTTCTGATACGTTGCATACGGATTGTTTATTGCCATTATTGCTTGTCTCCTTTAAAAGGGATTCTCAAAGCGGATGAATCCGCTTGTCTAGAAATTAGTAACCGCCACCGCCAAATGCATTCATAAGACTTGCCGATTGGGCATTCGCTCTTTGAATTGCCCGCTCCATCGCTGTAAACTGTCTCCATAAACGATCTTCCGTCATTTTTAACCGTTCTTCAAAACGCTCAATTTGCTTGTTCATATCATCCAAATTCTTGCCCAAAGTAAACGTATCATTCACGTCGCCCACTTTACCAGCACGCTTTTGAATAGTCTTTTGAGTTGCATCAACTATTGTACGTAATTGACGGGCAAAACCATCTTTTCCGTCTGTTTGCTTACTTCCATCGTTTGCAAAGAGTTGATGAACTTTGTTCGGATCCTCGGAAATCGCTTGTTTCAACTTATCCTCATTAATGACTAACTTACCGCGATCCAAGTAGTCTTTGGAGGTTGTAATGCCGATATCTGACAACGATTGTCCATTCACTGAGCCCATTAGCGCTGTCCGCATTTGCGACAATAAACTTGATATATCCGAGTCATTGCGCAACGTACCGCTCTTTGCTTTCTCTTCCCAAAGCTCGATTTCCTTTTCTGTCATCTCTTTTTTCTGCTCAGCAGATAAAGGTGGGAATGAACGGTATTTCGGCTCACGTATTTGTTTATTCAGATCTTCGATTAGCGTATTGTATTCATCGATGAATTTTACAACATTTTCGAAGACTTTTTCTGTGTCCGTTGCAGAGTTAAAAGTTATATCTTTATTATTAGCTTCCTTCAAGGTAATTTCGATGCCATCAATTTCAAACGTATTGGAAGATCTTTCAGTTGTTAGACCGTTGTATGTGAACTTCGCATTTTGCCCTCCCTCAAAATCACCAATTCCTATTATTGAAGACAAGTCACCCATTTCATCTACCCCACTAATTTCCACCTTCATTTCTCCTGACTCCTTGGCAGTAAAACCAATTTGGCCAGTGTGGGAATCAAAAAATGCTCGAAGCCCTGTTTTCTGTGAAATCTCAGTTACTAAAGCATCTATCGTATCATCTTTCGACATTCTGATTTCCACTGCTTCTTCCATGTCAGATGTCTTTATTTTTATTGCAAAAAAACGATCTGTGCTGTCAGTTAGCTCACCTAATTTAGTAGTAGCAGTTGCTTTTTCACCATTTTCATTTGTTAAAGCCTTACTTTGAAACGTTGCATTCGTAGCTAATTGTTCCACTCGAATTGTCCCTGTAAAGTTTTCCATATTACCTTTTGCACGTATAGCTATATCATTCGGTGAAGATATCGAAACTGTTTTATGACTAAAATTCTTCGACATGATCATATTATCAAAGATATTATTGTAAAAATCTTTTAGTTTTCTATTAACACTCCGGTAATCATCCACTTGCCATTCCAAATACTGTTTCTTCTGGTTAATTTTATTTAACGGTATACGGTTTGCCGTCATCATGTCTTTAATAATCTGTTCCGTATCCATTCCTGTTGCTAATCCACTAATTCGCATTGTTTAAAAACCTCCTCAAATTTTTCGGTCGATAAGCAGTCCGACAAATTCCTTCATTGCCGCGTAGATATCCATGAGCTTCTTTGAAGGAACCTCTCGGACAACCTCGTCTGTTTTCGAATCGACAATTGTAACATAATACTCATTCAATTCATCATGCAGCTTAAACCGCAGCTGTGTATTGACGCTTTCTAAGAACGTATTCATGCTGTCTGTCATTTGCATCGCTTTTTCAACAGGCAGATGACGTTCCTCTTGGGATTGTTGTTGGGCTTCAACCGATATCGCTTGGACTTCAGCAACCATCACTTCCGTCTCTACCAGAGCGCCTTCCATCCTCGCCCCAATTGGTTGAGATCCATTTCCCCCAATTCGTCCGACCATATTCCAAACCTCCCCATAAACTTGAAACATCGTTACCAATTGTATCGGCTATCCGAAAGAAAAGTTGAGCAAAATGAGACAAAATAACGTATTGAAATGAAATAGATAAGAAAAAGATCCCAGACTTTCTTTAAGTTAAGTCTACGATCTACTTCATCTCTCATTTATTGCTACAACTTTCTATAAATTTTTTAAACAATTTCTCTGATAGAATGTCCCCGTTATTTGCCAGCACTTCCGGATGCCATTGAACACCGATTACAAATTTATGCTTTTCACTTTCAATCGCTTCTACGACCCCATCATTCGCTATTCCCGTAATCCGCAATGGCTTTGCCACATCACGAACAGCTTGATGATGAAATGAATTCACAAAAATCTCGTGAATATTGGCAATCTCTAAAAGTTTGCCACTTGAGATTCTAATTGAATGTGAAGCATGGCCCCTCTTTGCAATTTGCTTATGTTGGATTAAAGACTTTTCATATTGCGACTCCAAATCTTGATAAAGCGTTCCGCCAAAAATAACATTTATCATTTGCATTCCTCTGCAAATGCCTAAAATAGGTTTATCCGCATTTAACATTTGACGTGCTAAGCGAATTTCCATTGAATCACGTCCCGGAGTAACACGACCTAATTTCGTATGCGGGTCTTCACCAAAATAGTATGGGGCAACATCATCTCCTCCAGTTAACAGCAACCCATCCACTAAAGATGCGTACTGCATCACATCTTCGTCAATCCCTATTGGTAGAATAACCGGCGCACCCCCTGCCCGGGTGACCGCCTCTATATAAGCATATTGCAGTTGCTGGGTATCCTCATCATCTACATTGCATGTAATTCCGATAACCGGTTTCATGTACACATCTCCTTTTCGTTATTTTATTACAATAATGGTCGTCCAACTCTATACCCAATATTCCCCAACTAAACAATTGTAGTAATTTACCGAAGATAGTTTTGTAATATACTTATTTAAAGGGTTTGGAGGAAACAGCCTTGCTTAAATCAATCAAGACAAAAATTATTGCAACTGTCACTGTTTTGTTTGTAATCGGGATTACAATTATGACAACAATTAGCAGCTTACAAGTGAAAGATCGTACGCAAGATACTGTCATTCAATCGAGTGAAGCGCTTGTCGGTGGCATGAGCAATATTGCGGAAAACTTTTTAGGGCAATACGGAAAAGGGATCGAATTTTTATCGACTGCTAAAAGCTTGCAATCATCTACTAGCAATGAAGCGTTTCAGCATTTTAATGAGGAGATGCAGCCATTTCTTGCAATTTATCCTGATGTATCATCCGTTTACTTCGCATTGCCAGACAAATCGGTAATGATCTATCCAAATACAGACTTGGGAGAGAGTTTTGATCCAACTACAAGAGAATGGTACGAAAGGGCAGCTACTGTATTAGTTGAAGTTGCTTGGTCAAAACCATACGTCGACGCTGCATCTGGTGAATGGGTCATTACAGCATCCAAAGCCGTTATGGCTGACAGCAAAATGATTGGCGTTGTTGCGCTCGATATACAACTGTCCAAATTAGACGAAATGATTTCTTCGACCGAAATCGGTTACGAAGGGATTCCTTACATATTAGACAGCGAAGGAAATGTCATTAGCCACCCAACGTTGAAAGGGGAAAACGTCAAAGAACGGCCTGATATGAAAGAAGTCTACGCTTCGGACTCTGGAGAAGTTCGTTTCAAGAATGAAGAAGGCGTAGATCGACTGAATATATTCTCGACAATTCCTGATTTTGGATGGAAAGTCGGAGCTGTATATGAAGAGAAGCACATTGCCAAAACGGCAAATGAAATGCGGAATTCTATGATCATTATTGCAGCAATCATTGTATTTGCTACTTTTGCCGCATTATACTTTGTCATTAAACAAATCGTTAAACCGATCAGCTCTATGAAAGATGTCATGAATACAGTGTCTAATGGCGATTTGACTGTATTGGCAAATATTAGTACAAAAGATGAAATTGGAGATCTTGGGCAGCATTTTAATACGATGATCCATCAAACAAAAGATGTGATCACTACTGTTCAACAATCTGCCAAAAACGTTTTGCTCAATTCCGAGTCCCTAAGTGCCATAGCCGAAGAGACGAGCGCATCGAGCATGGAAGTTTCCTACGCGATCAATGAAATCGCAAATGGCGCTGCGAAATCCGCGGAAGACGCAGAACTTGTTGCAGAACGAGCTGACCGTTTAGGCAAACAAATTGAAAAAATCATTGAAAAAGCAGATATGATGAATGAAATAGCCCATAAAACAGGTGCGATGAATACCGAAGGAAAAGAACGAATGAATGAAATGAAGCATTCATTTACAAACTATGAATCTGATTTGCGCTCTATGTCAGTGGTCATTGAAACATTGAGCGAAAAAGTGAATGCAATCGGAGGCGTCATGCAGACGATCACGGACATTTCCGCACAGACGAATTTATTGGCATTGAATGCAAGTATTGAAGCTGCACGTGCTGGTGAACACGGAAAAGGGTTCGCCGTTGTTGCTGAAGAAGTTCGGAAACTAGCGGAACAATCATCGCTTTCAACAGACCAAGTACAAGCAACGATTCTTGAATTGCAAGCTGAATACAAAATCGTGACAAATAATATGAAGAAAACAATCGGTAATTTCCAGCAGCAAACTGTTATCGTCAATGAAACAGAATCAACATTCAGCACGATTACTTCACTTATGGAGAAGATGCAAACTTCGATTGAGGAAGTCACTTCTGAAATTGGTCGCGTTGTTGCCTATAAAAACGAAGTTGCAGAAACGATCCATACGATGGCTGCTACTTCCGAAGAAACAGCGGCAGCTTGTGAAGAAGTTAGCGCCTCAACTGATGAACAGCTACACGCTATCCAATCAGTCGCACAATCCGCAGAAACGCTAACAAAGTTAAGTGAGGAATTAAGCATCGCAGTAGAGAAATTTAAAATATAAATCGATTTTTGTTGGAGTGTTGTGTTGATTGATGAACGCTTTCGCTTGAAGGATATTTGTATCGATTTTTAGTCTGCAGCCACCCGATACATGGCAGCGACCGGGCAAATTGCGGTATAACCGATCAATCAACAAAGGAGACCTCCCGATACTTATCTTTAACCGCTTCATATCCAACGGCAAACGCCCGATAACAAGCAGCAACCGAGCGGTTTCCAACACCAACCGCCCGATTCGAAGCAAAAAGTAATCAATAAACACTCTCAACTGCAATATACAAACGATTAACTTAAACTCTATTACTAAAAAGCTGTACTGGACGATTAAAGCCGGTACAGCTTTTCAATTCTAACAACCATCTGCTTTTTACTCATTACAATTGTCGACTGCTAAAATGCTTGAAAAGAATAATTAATCCCTGAAAACACTCTCTTCCTATTGTTGATATATTAACTGAATTAAGAACACTATTATTATTTATATATAGCTAAACATAGTGCTTAATAATCCGAAATGAAAGGTTGTATGAATAACCTAAAAAAAGGAAGGTGCGACCATGTTTAAGTCCATTAAAACTAAAATTATCGTTACAGTGTCCGTTTTGTTCATTATCGGTATATCAATCATGACTGCACTTTCAATTCTACACGTGAAAGAAAAAACGAGGGAAAGCATCGTTGGGCAAAGTGAAACTCTCATACATGAAATAGGGGCTTTCGTTGAAAATTTCATTGATTTGCATGAGAAAGGGCTTACACAACTATCAAATTCCTCTCATTTGACGGATTTTGCAGATGCTGATGGAAATTATGCTGAATACCTACCCGCCATGGAAAAGGAATTCAATTCATTCCTAAAACTATATGACAATACATCTATGCTTTATTTCGCGTTGCCATCGAAAGAGATGTTGACCGTTCCGAAAGCAGATTTAGGCAGTGACTATAACCCAACAGAATTTGAATGGTATCAGGAAGCAGCTGCGAATCCAGAGAAAGTCTATTGGACAGAACCGCATATCGACCGCGCGACGGGTGAATACTCGATTAGCGCCATGAAAGCCGTTCAAAAAGACGGTAAGCTCATCGGCGTATTAGGTCTTGATATTCGAATGGACCAGTTGGCAGCAGCCATTTCTACGAAAGATATTGGTCATAACGGGTTTTTAGCACTTTTTGATGCACAAGGGACAGCGATGGTTCACCCTGAATCTGCAGGAGAGAATCTGATGGACGCTCCTTACGTTGAAGAGATGTTTCACTACGAAAACGGCAAAGAGCGCGGCGACATTCAGTTTACACATGATGGCGATTCAAAGATCAATACATTTGCAACCGTGTCCGGCTTAGGATGGAAGATCGCCGCAATATACAGCACGAAAGAAATTGATCAGCTATCCAATTCCTTGAAAATATGGATGATCATCATAGAAGTCGGTATCTTAATTTTATTTATCGTAGTTCTTTACCCGGTCATCAATCGTACAGTGAAACCGATACAGAAGCTGAAAGCGCTTATGCAAGAAGTTTCTGCCGGTAATTTAACGGTCAGATCTACGATTCAATCAAAAGATGAAATCGGAGAACTTGGAGATTATTTTAATATAATGATTGAAGACACTAATCGTGTAATTGCTCTCGTCAATCAATCAGCAGAGGATGTACGCACACATTCTGAAGGCTTAAGCGCAACTGCAGAGGAAACGAACGCCTCAAGCAATGAAGTCGCGCACGCTATCGGAGAAATCGCAAATGGCGCATCCCGTTCGGCAGTGGACGCTGAAGCTGTTACTGAACGAGCTGAATTATTCGGTAAGGAAATAAATGTCATTACCAAGAAAGCAGCTCAAATGCAGGAGCTTGCAACAAAAGTCGGTGACATGAATTCCAGCGGCCAAAAACAAATGAACGAGCTAAAACAATCCTTCAGTAGCTGGGAGATTGAGATGAAGTCGATGGCTGAAGTAATTGACACGTTAGAAGAAAAAGTGAAGGCAATCAACGGTGTTATGGAAACGATTACCGAAATTTCATCTCAAACAAATCTACTTGCGTTGAATGCCAGCATCGAAGCAGCACGTGCAGGAGAACACGGAAAAGGCTTCGCAGTCGTTGCGGAAGAAGTCCGTAAATTGGCCGAACAATCCGCTCGATCGACGGAAGAAGTGAAAGCGACCGTCATTGAATTGCAAGAAGGCGCGAAACAAGTTTCTCAGCAAATGTTTGACACAAGGGAAAACTTCCGCCGGCAAGGCGTCGTCGTCAACGACACCGAAGTAACTTTCGATCAATTAACTTCCGTAATGACCGAGATGGAAACTTCGATCAATTCCATTTACCATGAAATCCAAAAGGTTGCCGTCCACAAAGACGAAGTTAGCGAAACCATTCAAACAATGGTAGCCACTTCACAAGAAACAGCGGCGGCTTGTGAAGAAGTCAATGCGTCAACAGATGAACAAGTACGAGCGATTCAAACAGTGACCGAAGCAGCAGAAACATTGACGGACCTGAGCGAGGAATTAAGCAAAGCGGTGAATCGGTTTAAAATTTGATCGACTACGTGGATGATATGTGATGAAGAGAGGATGCGTCAACCGATTGCCAGAGAGGGCTCAAAATTACGAAGCAACAAGATTAGTTGAGTAACATACGATCGTGTAAAGTGTGTTACCGATCGTAAAGACAGTAAAGCAGCTCGAAGATTCTTAGTAACTTCTCGTAAGTTCGAGGCAAACGATCGAAAATACAGAGAAGCCGCTTGAAAATACACATATCGACCACTTGTTGCACCCATCAATACTCATTACAAAAACAAAAAGCGCCCAGAAAATCGATTTATCGACTTTTTGGACGCTTCTTTAATTACGAACAGAAGCACTTCTCCAGGTATTTAAACAGCCTCTTCGCAAACCAATCCTCTTTGCATTGATTGTTTATAGTCTTACGTCGGTTATCGCCACTCATTTCTTCATATTTTAGTGCCTCTAAAAACTCTACCACACTGCAATCGACCCATCTGTCCTCGACTCCGTCCCTCCTGATAAGACGCCTGTTTGTTGGTTTCTCCAAATGATCTGTCCTCTTCCAAAAGATCCACTGTCGATTGTTGGCACAACTTGATGTCCTTTCCGAGTGAGCGCCTGTGCTAAGTAATTCGGAAAATTGGGCTCGACAAGCAATTTATTGCCCTCTACCCATTGCCAACGCGGTGCATCCAACGCAGCTTGCGGGTTCAATTTGTAATCAATTGTATTAACGACTACTTGGAAATGCCCTTGAGGCTGCATGAACCCACCCATAATGCCAAACGGGCCGACTGCATGTCCGTCTTTCGTCAAAAAGCCTGGAATGATCGTATTGTATGAACGTTTTCCTGGACGCAACACATTTGGATGATGTGGATCAAGCGAGAAATCGACACCGCGATTTTGCAGCCCAATCCCCGTCTCCGGTACGACAATTCCCGAACCAAACCCCATATAATTTGACTGTATGAATGAAACCATATTCCCCTCTTCATCCGCCGTAGCTAAATAAACCGTCCCACCCTTTGGCAATTCAATCGGTTCAGCAATGGTTGCATGCTCTTCGATACTCAAGGCTCGCAACTTTGCGTATTCTTTTGACAGTAAATACCCGGCATCAATAGGCATATCAGCCCCTTCCGTTATGAAAGCTTTACCGTCTACAAACGCTCTTTTCATTGATTCGATTTGCTCATGCAGTGATTGTACGTCATTTTGTACAGCAGGATTCATTTCAGAAAAAATATTCAGTGCCATGAGCGCAATCATCCCTTGCCCGTTCGGAGGAATTTCCCATACATCATATCCTTTATAATTGGTGGACATTGGAGTGACCCATTCTACTTCGTATTTTTCCAAATCCGTTTTTCTTAAATAGCCGCCGTTGTTCGCAACATGAGCAACGATTCGATCCGCCAATTCTCCTTTATAAAAAGACTCTGCATTCGTTTCACCGACCATCCGCAATGTCTTTGCATGACTTTCCGACCTCCACATTTCTCCGATTGCTGGAGGACGTCCATCCGGGGCAAACGTTTTAAACCATTCATCAAAGTCTGAAGAATTCAACGCTTTGAATTTATGAAAGGCAATCCGCCAATATTTCCCTAATACCGGCGTTAACGGATACCCCTCTTCCGCGTAACGGATTGCAGGAGCCAACGATTCAATTAAAGGCAACTTTCCAAAACGCTTAGAAAGGGCTGCCCAAGCTGCAGGCACGCCAGGCACAGTAATGGGCGTAAACCCGTACATCGGCATCTTCTCATGGCCAGCCTTTTGCATCTCCACAAGTGTTAAAGCCTCTGGTGCAGGTCCAGAAGCATTGAGACCGAATAACTGATCTTTCACCCAAACAAGCGCAAACGCGTCCCCTCCGATGCCATTCGAAGTTGGCTCGACAACCGTAAGCGCCGCCGCTGTTGCAATCGCTGCATCAATCGCATTGCCTCCCTTCTGCATAATTTCAATCCCGGCTTGAGCTGCAAGCGGCTGAGACGTTGCTACCATCCCTTTTCGCGCGAATGCTGTATGGCGCGTCGCCGTATAGGGGTTGTATAAATAATCCATTGTCTTTCCTCCGATTAGCGCATTTATTTTTTAAATAATTCTGTATATAATTATAGAATAGTTTAAAAGATTTGAAAGACATTCAGAAATGAAAAATAATGTATGTTTAAAACAAGGCGTTTGCAGGTTTATCTCAACACCCATATCTCTATAAAAACAATCACTATATTATATTCTGTAAGGCAATAGCGTTATTTTCCAACAAAAAGTGGATTGCTCATTTTCAAAGCAATCCACATATGTTCTCATCCTTCTTCCTCTACAATTACCGCCCTCCCTTTCATCTTAAGCAGGAGCGGAATTAAAAGCCATGCTGCCGCTGCGATAATAAAAACAAGTGACAGAGGCTTCGTGAAAAAGATGCTAAAATCGCCATTTGAAATCGTTAGTGCCCTGCGCATGTTATTTTCAATCATCGGTCCTAATACGAGCGCCAACACTAACGGAGCGACTGGATAATCGTTTTTTGCCAATAAATAACCGACAACACCGCATCCTAACAGTAAATATAAATCGAATGTCGTATATTGCACAGCGTACACTCCGAAAAAGGAGATTGCTACGATGATCGGCAACAAATACTTTTTCGGTGTCTGAATCACTTTAGCGAAAACACGGACGAGCGGCATGTTCAAGGCAAGCAGCATTAAATTTCCAATGAACATACTGGCGATCAGCCCCCATGCGACTTCAGGATGCTCATCGAAAAGGAGCGGACCTGGCTGTATATTGTACATAATTAAAGCGCCCATTAAGATCGCAGTCGTGCCGGAACCAGGGATTCCGAGCGTCAGCAAAGGAATCATTGCACCTCCAGAAGCTGCATTGTTTGCCGATTCCGGCCCCGCGACTCCAGCAATATTTCCTTTCCCGAACGTTTCAGGGCGTTTTGCGAATTTTTTCTCTGTCATATACGAAAAGAAAGAAGCTAACGTTGCCCCGGCCCCCGGAAGTACACCGATGAAAAAACCAAGCAAAGAACCGCGGACGATCGGAACTGAGCTGTCTTTCATATCTTGCTTTGTCGGGAGAATTCGATTGATTTTTGCAATCGCTCCTCCTTCCCCATCACGCTCCAATATCGTCTTAAACACTTCACCAAGCGCAAATAGCCCGACTGCAATCGTTAAAAACTCCAACCCTGAAAATAGAATCGGCTGGTTGTATGTAAAACGGGCGATTCCTGACACAGCGTCAATGCCAATCGTTCCTAACAAAAGGCCAAAGACTGTCATTATTAAAGCTTTCGTCATCGACTTTCCTGCAAGGCCACTCACTGCGGCCAATCCCAATAGCATTAATGAAAAATATTCTGCAGGGCCGAACTTGATGGCGACATTGGATAGCGGTTCCGCTAACAATACGAGACCGATTAAAGAAATGATCCCCGCAACAAACGATCCGATGGCAGCAATTGCTAATGCAGCTCCCGCCCGGCCTTGCCTCGCCATTTGATACCCATCAAGCGTCGTCACGACCGATGACGATTCACCAGGCGTATTTAATAATATCGAAGTAGTAGAACCACCATACATCGCGCCGTAATAAACGCCTGCAAGCAAAATGATGGAGCTCGCAGCTGCCGCGCTTGTCGGCATTCCTGAAGTAATCGTTGCCGTAACCGGAATGAGCAATGCGACCCCGCTCATCGGCCCGATACCTGGCAAAACGCCAACAGCTGTGCCAATTACAACACCAATAAATGCAAACAATAGATTATGCCATTGAAATGCTATCGCAAACCCATCAGCTAAAAATTGCAAAGTGCTCATATTGTGACTCCTTTCTCATTACAGTAGAGGGAATCCAGGCAATGAGCCGCCAAGAAATTCCGCAAAAAAATAGTAAACACCAAATGAAAAAACAGCAGCGATCATTAAACTCGGAACGATTCGACCGCGCTCCATCGTTTGAAAAGCAATTAGCAAAAATAAAAACGTTGAAACGACATAGCCGATTTTCTCCAACAAAAAGGCATATAGTGCTGCACTGATAAGGATGACGAAAAACTTCTTATACTGGAGTTTCTCTTTCACCGCTTCGGTAGATTGATATTTGAAAGTTTCGTAAAGCAACCTTATACTCAATAAGATTAAAATTACGCCAAGTCCTAACGGAAAAATCTTCGGACCAACTGCCGATCCGTACGCGCTATCCGAAATTTTCATGCTCTCTATGACAAATAAAAGGCCAACTAGTAAAAAAGCGATGCTTGCATATCGATCGAAAGTTTTACTCATTGTCTTTCCTACCTCCTTAAAAGAAAAGGCGGCTACGAACACCGCCCGCCAACACTATTTTTGCATGCCTAATGCGGTGAGAAGTTCCACGATAACTTGATCTTGTTCTTCCAAATACTTCGTGAAATCATCGGCATCGCGGTATTCACTTTCCCAGCCATTTCTCGCTATTTCTTCTTTCCATTCATCCGTCTCTACCATTTCTTTAAGCTTTTCCTCCCAATAACCGACTGCAGCATCCGACATTTCCTTCGGGCCGAAAATTCCGCGCCAGATCGTAAACTCCGCGTCAATTCCTTCTTCTATAAACGTCGGAACTTCCGATAATTCGCCACCTAAACGCTCCGTTGAACTGACAGCAAGAACGCGTACATCACCGGATTTCACATATTGACCGATCGTAGAAGCATCCGTCGCAATAACATCCGCATTGCCGCCAAGCAATGCCGCTACCGCTTCTCCGCCGCCATCATACGAGACATACTTCACCGTTTTCGGATCAAGACCATATTCGAAAGCAGGCAAGACACCGACAAGATGGTCCATCGATCCAGGTGCAGATCCCCCAGCTAGTGTGACAGAAGATGGATCGCTTTTAATAGCTTCCAAAACGTCTTTCAGCGTCTCGAATTCCGACTCTGCTTTTACAACAATCGCACCGTAATCACGCGTCAACTGTGCCAACGGCTTCGTATCTTTATAACCGTATGGACTGTTCCCTTCAGCCTTGTTGTTATTGATTAATAAAGGCGGCGATTTCACCATCAAAGCATAATCATTCTTCGCTTCTTTCGTTGCAAACTCCGCCATATAGACAGCACCGCCACCACCCGGCTTGTTTTCAACTGTAATCGGTTTTTCAATCAATTTTGTGTCATTCATCGTCTTCGCAATCGCACGAGCAGTAAGATCCCAACCACCGCCAGCCCCTGATGGAGCAACGATAGTTATATTACGCTCCGGATAATTCATGGACTCCCCATCCGTCTTTGAACACGCCGCAAGCCCAACCGCCAATACACCTGTCATCGCGATTGTCGTGAATTTTTTCCACATCTCCTACATCCCCCTTTAAAAATAAAAAATGATGATAGCGTTTTCATTCGCTACCATCAATTTATCAGAAGGTTGGTTATATTCGATGTTTGCGTTCATAAGTTCAATAATGTGAGTAAACATCATTTTATTCATACTGTTCACCGTTTTTTAATGAAATACCTTCTCTCCGGACGTCCGACTGAGCCGTAAATCAGTTCCGTATACGCCCATTTTTCGGACACTAAATGTTCCAAATAACGTCTTGCAGTCGAACGGCTAACACCAATTTCAACGCCTAACGTCTCCGCGGTAATTCCACCTTCGATTTCTTTTAAGTGGTTGACAACTTTCTCTTTCGTTATCGGGTCGATGCCTTTTGGAGGAGGCGTTTCAATCGCTGTACTTGCTTGACTAATTGTTTTATTCCACAGCAATTGTATAGAATCCTCTTGCATAACACCAACACCTGTAAACGCCTCTCTTTTTGCTTTGTATGTAAGAAGGCTTTCCTTGAAACGGTCAAATGTGAGTGGTTTTAAAATATAATCGGCAACTCCACGGCGATATGCTTTTTTCACAATATCGACTTCTGCCGCCGCTGTAATAAAAATGATATCCGTTTCCGGGCTAGTTTCGTGTATGAACTCCATTATCTCTGTACCTAACATATCTGGTAAATAGACATCCAATAATATTAAATCAGGCTGCAATGCGATTACCCACTCTTTCGCTTCCTCCCCATTATGCGCAGCGCCAATCACCTCGAATCCCCCAATCTTATTGATGAAACGACGATGAATATCCGCAATCCGCTTATCGTCTTCAATAATCAGAATCTCAATTGGCATCATGCAAAAACCCCCTTTTCGGAATGGAAATGATAAAGAGCGCACCACCTAAATCTCCTTTTTCCAACGTAATGGAGCCACTCAGGTCTTCGACGTTCTCTGCCACTTTCATTAACCCATATCCTCTGTCCTCCACATCTTTCGTCGATACTTTCTTTTGGAATAAATAGGACAGCACCTCATCCGCGATGCCATTGCCCGAATCCTCTACTTCAAATAAAATTTCCTCACCGTTATCCAATATAAAAAGCCGTACGATCCTTTTTTCCTCTGGAAGAGACTCGATTGCTTCAAACGCATTCGTCATTAAGTTTCCGATGATCGATACAAAATGGGTTTTCTCCAAATGGCCCGGCAGCTCTTTCAAATTGCTGTCCTCGTCAAGAAGGAAGCGTACCTTCAATTCTTTTGCTCGGTTGAAAAATCCGATGACAATACCTCCAAGAAATGGATCCTGCAGCCGCTTCGTCACAAACTGAATAAGCGATTGGTGCTCTGCCGTTTCATCGTGAATTAAACTCAATGCTTCGTCATACGACTGTAATTGAATAAGCCCCGAAATGGTATAAAGAAAATTATTATATTCATGTGTCTGCGCTCGAAGCGCTTCCGTATACCGCTTCACTTGCGATAATTCCATCGAAAGCTGGTCGATTTCGGATTTTAGACGAAATGTAGAAACCGCTCCGATAATTTGGTCATCTGACAATATCGGAACTCGGTTGACAATTACTTTCTTTCCGTGGATTTCCATCGGACGATCGAGATGCCGCTCCCCCGTTTCCAAAACCTTCGGAAGAAGTGTATTTGGCAGCACTTCTTGAATCGTCCTGCCAATCAATTCGGTCTGACCAGGAATAGACAACGTATCATAAGCCGCTGGATTTACTGTCGTAATAATCCCTTTTGCGTCAACCATAATGATCCCTTCACGGACCGACTCAATAAGCGCATTCCTTTCTGTAAATAAATTTGCAATTTCAGCCGGCTCCAAGTTAAAAAGCTCCTTTTTTATATTCCGTGCCAAAACGCTTGATCCGATGATTCCAAGAGCAATTGCCAATAACACGATGTAAGAAATATTGTCGACATATTGAAAAAACATCGATGAAATATCTTCATTCAAATAACCAACCGAAACGACTCCGATAATCTCGCCTTGCTCATCAAAAATAGGCGCTTTTCCGCGCAACGCAGGCCCCAAAGAACCCGTTGCCTCAGAAATATACGATTCTCCTAATAGCAACGCCCGTTCATTATCATCACCGACCATTTTTTTGCCGATCCGGTCGACAACTGGGTGAGCATAACGAATGCCTTCTCGATTCCCGATCACGACATACTCTGCACCCGTTTGCAATCTGACAGCCTCCGCAATCGGCTGCAGCACTTCAGTCGGATTCTCAAGTTCGAATCCTGCTCGGACATCCGGCCTTTCGGCTGTCGTCTTCGCAATGCTCAGCGCCCGTATGCCAAGCTGCTGCTCAATCCCCTGCGAAATCGTGAAATAAAACGAAATGCCAGTAATAATTGCAATAAGCGAAACAAAAAGAGCACCATACGAAAATATGCGAGACTGCAAAGATTTTGGTTTCATAGATATCATCTCTCAATCTTGGAGAGGTTAGTACACCTCTATAATAGAGCACTCTTTAAATTTTACACTATTTTCAATTGTTCGTGAACAAGTGATGGAATTGTCTCTATTTTATTGCACCATGATATCACTGCAAGTGAATATAAAAGAGGGAGGTAAAGGAGGATATTTCAGGAAAAGAGAATGAGATTGTACCACTGTCTCCATTGGTTGATTGGTATCTTGGACATTCAAGAGTACACACTACCAATGCATGAAATCTTACTTTCATAGAAAACAAGCATAAAATCATACAACAACTCATAAACGTATCAATTCGGCGCATAACAACAGTCAACAACTCATAATTCATTCAAAAAACGCAGAGCTTACCAACAAAACGCAGAACACCTATGGTATTGCGCATAAACACCCCTAATGTTCACAGAAAAAGCTCCATGAGACTCTCTCAATGGAGCTTAAGCGCACATATTTGTATATGAATTTACCGTACTTGCAATTCGTCCAGACTAGTATGAATCTGAACCCATTTTTTGTCGAATAGCATTTCAATCCTAACTCCCTATGCAGGGAGTTACTCCAATGCCATTTGTACAGTTACAAATGGACGATTATTTCAATCCACACTCCCCATACAGGGAGTGACAGGGTTCGGCTCTGTCCTATGTGTTCATGGCGAAATTTCAATCCACACTCCCCATACAGGGAGTGACTCGAAACATCGAGCAATATTTCACCGTCATGATCATTTCAATCCACACTCCCCATACAGGGAGTGACTTGATGCGTCGCGGATTGCTACCTTCGGAGAGGATGCGATTTCAATCCACACTCCCCATACAGGGAGTGACTGCGATGTGCATATCGTAACGGGCCGCGCCCATGTATTTCAATCCACACTCCCCATACAGGGAGTGACTAACATGGTGCAATCTAACAATATATCAATCATGTGATTTCAATCCACACTCCCCATACAGGGAGTGACAAAATGGTTCACTGTTACTTGGTTTCGATTCTCGTATTTCAATCCACACTCCCCATACAGGGAGTGACTGCACTTTCATATGGGCTTAAATGTTTCGGGCTATATTTCAATCCACACTCCCCATACAGGGAGTGACTTTACTCACACCATATGAATAAATTAACAACTTATTATTTCAATCCACACTCCCCATACAGGGAGTGACGCTTGCGATTTCCGCTTCTTCCTTCGGATTCTTCGATTTCAATCCACACTCCCCATACAGGGAGTGACCTATTATTGATTTCGCAATCTATATATCTAATAATTTCAATCCACACTCCCCATACAGGGAGTGACGGGGTCATATTCGCAATCGATGAAATCCAAAACATTTCAATCCACACTCCCCATACAGGGAGTGACAAAGAGTATGTATATGCTTGCAATGATTGCGGGATTTCAATCCACACTCCCCATACAGGGAGTGACCGTGACGCCCGCCTCTTTGGCAGCCCCTGCAATCTTTAATTTCAATCCACACTCCCAATACAGGGAGTGACGTGGAAATACGGATGATTAGGCGAGGTAAATAGCATTTCAATCCACACTCCCCATACAGGGAGTGACTTGCGGGGAGGTGCCGTGATGCTGATGGGAAAACATTTCAATCCACACTCCCCATACAGGGAGTGACGATTACATGAGAAAAGGCACAAAATACCCTTTAGATATTTCAATCCACACTCCCCATACAGGGAGTGACGTATTTCTTTTACCCAACCCTCAGCAGTCTCTTTCGATTTCAATCCACACTCCCCATACAGGGAGTGACATTACCGAAAAAACTTTAAAATAGGCCCTCGAATCATTTCAATCCACACTCCCCATACAGGGAGTGACTTCCACATGAATAAAACAGCCACCAACTCGAAATGAATTTCAATCCACACTCCCCATACAGGGAGTGACGGATTATCCGGAACTGCGGGACGAGCTAAGTAACGATTTCAATCCACACTCCCCATACAGGGAGTGACCCCCAATAACCAATCCATGAATTAAAGTCCCCTGGAATTTCAATCCACACTCCCCATACAGGGAGTGACCGCAAAGTATTGTATCTGCCATTATACTATAATCTACATATTGTGTCTCCATAATACCGAATGACTATCTTTCCACAAAACATGACCAAAATAGTGTTTGTTTCAAGCTCATATGTGCGCGAACCTCCCTATGTTTTCATGGGCACTTCAGGTTCGCGCATTATTTTAATCAATCCATTTCCCTTCGTAGAATTAGGTAATTGACATCATAGCTGTGTAATCTGTTCATTAAAACTATAAATTTCAAATAAACTATGCAGATTAAATTAGTCAATAAACTTTATTGCTGTTAATATTATAATGATAATAATTGGTAGTTGCCTGTTACTGAATAAGCTATTTTCCATCTCATTCGGCAGCAGTGGATTGAAATAATCTAGTTAAGATGTTGAACCACGCCCTCGGAAAGAGGGCATTTATTATTGTTAGTTGACTTTCTTTCAATCTTGTTATATGTTAGTTGAAATATAACTTTTAAGTCTGTTAATTCTACTTCTATACTTGCGAATGATTACTCGCTTTTTGGAAATATTCTATCCAACTAATGTATAAAGAAAGGTTCGTGATTCTCATGTCACCGTCCTTTGAATTACTGGACAACTTGATTGCTCATTATAATAACAATCACCCTGATGCCCCTCACACATTATCAAACCACCTTAGATCCCTTACGCACCTAACTGAAGAATTCACCTTTTCTTTTGATCCAAAAAAGATATCATCAATTGTGGCGCTTATCCACGATATTGGAAAATCACATCCCGACTTTCAATTGTACGTACAACAATCGAATGCTCGTAAAGGTTCCGTCAAACATGCTCTACCAGGCGCTCTTCTGCTATCAATGCATAGGTCTCAGTTCCCGAAAACACACTTACCCATTGCTTATTTGATAGAAAACATGATTGCCGGTCATCATCGCGGACTGTATGACATGAACCATTCATTTGTAAAACTATATGATCAGGTTCCTAATGATGGATTTTCTGATGAAGTAAAGCAATTCGTTGCGGAACAGGCAGAGGTATTCCGAAATACTCCTGCCTTGCCACAATGGCAAGATCCAATGTATTGTGCAGCTTTCACTCGATTAATATTTAGTGCGGTTATTGATGCAGATTGGCTGGATACAGAAGCTTATTTCAACAGTGAACGATCATCAAAGAGAATTTATTATGGTTCTTCATTTCGTTTTTTTCAAAAAAAATTTCATGAATTCGTTGAGGAATTCCCTGAAAATAAACTTACTGCATATAGAAAAGCAGCTGAGCGAAAAGGCACAGAATCCGGGTCTTATTTTGAACTGACACTTCCAACAGGTTTTGGAAAGACTTTTGCCAGCCTGTCGTTCGCCTTGGAACACGCAAAGACATTCAACAAATCCCGGATTATCACAGCACTCCCACTCATTAACTTGACTTCGGAAATTAGTGCTCTTTACAGGGACTTATTTGGAAAAGAACATGTGGTTGAAGATCATAGCTCCTTTCTACCAGAATCCATTTATACCGAAGAAGATCCAACAAGCAGAGCACAGTTGGCAATTGAAAATTGGGATCGAAAATTTATCGTAACGACTACTGTCCAGCTGTTCGAGAGTCTATTTTCCAACAAACCCGGAAAGCTTCGTAAGGTACATCGTCTAGCTGGAAGCGTTTTGATTTTGGATGAATTTCACTTACTCCCTTCACAACTGCTTCCCTCTATCTTAAAAATGTTAGATGTACTAATGGAGCATTTCGGCATGACCGTCTTGCTTGTAAGCGCTACACCACTGCCCCTCACCACTAGTAAAGCAATACAGGAACTCATGTTGCGTCATCTGCCCAAAGCGATTGCTCCTCCTGTCGAGACACCTCAGAGAGTTAGCTATTCTTTATTAGGCGAATTAACAGAAATAAGTCTGTCAGAAAAGTTAACAGATGATTCCACACTTATTATCGTCAACACACGCAAACGTGCCCAGCAGCTTTATAAATTAGTAGCCAAACGATTTCAAGATCGGCCAGTATATTATTTGTCTACTACACTTACAGCAAACGCACGGGTGGACAGGGTTGAGAAAATTAGAGCGGACCTAAAAAATCGTCCAATCGTAATCTCAACTTCGTTGTTAGAATCCGGAATTAACCTATCCTTCCAATGTTTATTCCGCGAAATGGCTCCTTTGCCTTCCGTCATCCAAGCTGCAGGTCGATGCAATCGTTACGGTAAAGAGTTGCTTGGACAGGTATATTTATTTACTTGGCCAGAACCAAAATACCCCTCCCCTTCTTATGAGTCGGGAGTCCGACATTTAGAAAGGTTACTAAAAGAGCATGGAACTTCAGTGTTTTATTCTTCTGCTGCCATGGCTTCTTATTATAGAAGAGTGCTCAATCAAGATTTTAAAAAATCACCCATCTCGGAGAAGGATATTCTCCAGTTTGAAACAGTGGCGAAAAAGTTTAAAATGATTGACTCGCATGGTATCACTGTAATTTGTCCGCAGTCAAGTGGATTTCAGGAACAATGGCTTAAGGAAGATAAAACACGATCATGGTGGAGAAAAATACAGCCTTTTACTGCCCAAGCACCTTCGTCCATGCAGCGCCATATTAAATATGAGAAAGGTATTCCTGTTTGGACAGGCCCTTCCAACGATGAGCTTGGCATTCTACTAATTTAAGGAGGTGAATTGCTTGAGAAGAACTACAAAAGTTCAAGTGAAAGTTTGGGGAGACGGCGCACTATTCACACGTCCAGAAGGTAAAGTGGAGCGGGTCAGTTATCCACTCATGACCGCCTCTGCTGCCCGGGGTGTTTTGGAAGCGATCCTATGGAAACCAGAGTTCCAATACCGTATCTGTTCTATTTCCGCACTAAAATATCCTACTTTTCACTCAATTATTAGAAACGAAGTGGATAGCAAAGCTTCCATTACAAAAAAGTTTATGGAGCAGCCGGAAGATAAGTATGCGGATGATATGCGGCAGCTACGGCACAGTTTGTATTTAAAAGATGTGTCCTATATCATCTGTGCGGAAATCGTCCTTCAGCTTGATACAGAACAGCCAATTGAGAAATATGAGGCAATGTTTACTCGGCGTGTACAAAAAGGACAGTGTTTTTCAAGACCGTATCTCGGTACACGTGAGTTTTCAGCTAATTTCGGTCCAGTCTCTGCAACAGATACACCGATTAATTGGACAGAAGAAATCGGACCTATGTTTTTCGATTATCGGTATCCGAAAAACGGGACAACCGTAATTCCATACTTTTTCAACGCTTCGGTGCAAGAAGGTGTTATGTATATTCCCCAGCATCTATACGAGGAGGTGAATTGCCATGTACGTAAAGCGGCTCATTGAATTCGCTGAAGAGCATCCTGATCTCTTTCCACCCATTGGATTTCAAAGGAAGAAAATTGATTGGATTGTAGATATTGACGGTGACCAGCTAACATTTAACAATGCAGAACGGATAGAGATGACTGTTCCAACGATTGCTCGTTCGGGCAGCGGAGTAAATCCCATCCTATTTGTTGATAAACCTGACTACGTATTTGGATGGTCTCCTACCGGACAAGAGAAGGAGAGAAGTGTAGCCCGCCATAAAGCCTACATGCAGCTATTAGAAGAGTTTGTTACTGAAACAGACGACAGGGATGCAAGAGCCTTGCTAAAAGCACTAAATCAACCAATCCCATATCCGGACAAGATGAAAAACGGTGACTTTGTCGTATTTCGTATCGATGATGAACGATACTTGCATGAATCAAAGACCGTACAAAGTTTTTGGTCAAGACGAGTCCAACCAGAGCCTGATAGCAAATCTTTTGTAACTCACTGTAGCTTTTGCGGAGAAGAGGCCCCAGTAATGGAACGGCATTCCATCAACTTTGTTGTCAACCGAGAACGAACTAAAATGATTTCCGCCAATAAAAATGCCTATGAATCTCACAATCTAAAGAACTCTTTAATCTCTCCCACCTGCTATGTATGCGAGCAAAAGTATGGACAAGCATTGGAGTATTTCTTACAGAATGAGCCAAATGCAAATCACGGTGAACATGTGTTTTCAGTGGGAGATCTTACGTATGTCTATTGGCTACGGGGAAATTCAACCGATGCGAATATTGTAACCGCAATGTCTTTCTTGCATGAAGCAAACCTAAATGAAATAAAAGATCAATATTTACAAGTATTCAAAGGAAGACAGGAAAAAGCAAATTTTAATAACTTCTGTCTTCTCATCTTATCCGCAAATAAAGGACGTCTTGTCGTAAGGGGCTTCTTAGAAGAATCGATGGGCGTGATTCAAGAACGAATTATCAAGTTTTTGGAGGCTCAGGAAATCGGCCGTGGCCGTCTGTACAATTTGTATACATTAGCAGGAGCCATCTATCAAAAACCGAGCACCCAGCTAAAGCGGATAGATGTGCAGGACTGGTTCAACTGGGCATTTCGAAGTACTCCTTTGCCCGGGCGCATTCTGGTTGCCATGCTGAAGCGAGTGCAAGCAGAAGGCACGATGTATCCTACACATGCAGCTGTCTTGAAAAGTTGGTTAGTCAGTCAAAACGAAGGGAGAGAATGGACGGTGAAAACGGACAAAACAAATACAGCACCTGCCTATGCGTTAGGGAGAGTATTTGCAGTCTTAGAAAAAATACAAGGAGAAGCAACCGGATCAAAAGATACGTTAAGCAGCCGATATTTTGGCTCAGCTTCAACTGTCCCACGGGCTATTACAGGTATGCTGATTAAAAACGCCCAATACCACCTAGTAAAAATCAGTAGTAACAACAAAGGACGTGCAATTAATTTAGACAAAAGACTGAGCAAACTTCTAAATACTATTGAAGAATTACCTTCATCTCTGAATTTATCGCAGCAAGCAGAGTTTGCACTTGGCTATTATCACGAAAAAGAGGACTTGTGGACAAAAAGGGAGGAAATCGAATGTACCACCAATTAAATGATCCAGAAAAACGTTATGATTTCATGTTAGTGTTCGACGTGCGGGACGGAAATGCAAACGGCGATCCTGATGCCGGCAATCTTCCACGTGTTGACGTTGAAACGATGCAAGGACTCGTCACGGACGTCGCACTAAAAAGAAAAATCCGCAATTACGTTCAAATAACCCGAGGTGATCAGGTAGGCTTTGATATTTATGTGAAACATCGAGGAATCCTTTCCCGTGAACAGCAAAAATCATACGAGGCATTAGGATATGAAAACGATGAAAAGCCTTCTGCAAATACCATAAAAGATGCACGGAACTGGATGTGTTCACATTACTTTGATGTTCGCATGTTTGGTGCCGTCATGTCTGGAAAACAATATAATGCAGGACAAGTCCGAGGCCCGATGCAATTGACATTCGCCCGGTCCATCGACCCCATTACACCCTTTGACATGACGATCACAAGGGTTGCCTTGACAAATGCCAACGATGCCCAAAAAGAAGCAAGTGACGATGAAGCAGAAGCTCGTCATGGCCAGATGGGACGGAAAGCTTACGTGCCATACGGGCTTTACGTTGCCTATGGCTATTATACACCGGCGTTTGCATTGCAAACTGGCGTCAAAAAAGAGGACCTTGAAGTATTCTGGGAAGCGCTCGTCAATATGTGGGATCTCGACCACTCCGCCGCAAGAGGAATCATGGCAACCCGCGGATTGTATGTGTTTGAACATGACAGCAAATTCGGCAACGCTCCTTCCCATATGCTGTTCGACAATATCCAGATCAGGAAAAAAGAAGAAGTGGAAGCTGCACGTGATGTTTCAGACTATGAAATTCATATCGAGGAGCTGGATATAGAAGGGGTTACACTACATGAGGTGGTGCCAATGAAAAGAGAACAACCTACCTACTAAACAGCATATCAATAGAACAAGATTGCCCGTAAGTTAACACGAATGGGCAATCTTGTTTTGTGAGCTGGCGGCTGATCCTACTGTTTTATTTTTTTCTCAATACAGGGGTGACAATAGAGACCAATACCCTGTCAAGGTAGCGGTCTCCATACAGGGAGTGACAATATCCTTGAAGTATTTGCTGTTATTCGAACAAAAATTTCAATCCACACTCCCCATACAGGGAGTGACATCAAGAGGAAAAGGACCCTGTCTATTACGGTTTATTTCAATCCACACTCCCCATACAGGGAGTGACTGAAACGTTGCACAATCGACTTGACCGGATACTATCATTTCAATCCACACTCCCCATACAGGGAGTGACTTCAGCTTCTGAAAGTCATCGGATCCGTAGAAATAATTTCAATCCACACTCCCCATACAGGGAGTGACTCGAGCGCGTGGGCACGGGCACGGGCGAGTTTGAATTTCAATCCACACTCCCCATACAGGGAGTGACCGCAAAGTATTGTATATGCCATTATACTATATTCTACATATTGTGTCTCCATATCACTACAAGGTCAAATTCCAACATATTAATTACCAATTTAGGATGTTTCAAGCGCGATTGTGCGCGAACCTCCCTATGTTTTCATGTTCACTTTGGGTCCGCGCAATATGGATTTTTCCTCCAACCAACCTTTAATAACTAATACATACAGTCTACTAATTAACAATAGGCAGCTCCTAAAAAAAGCTGCCCATACATGCTTAATTCAAATGATGCCGTACAAGTTCAGCATCATTTGTTTTCCTAATGGTTTCTTTCAATCCTTAAAATATTACCAAGACTTCAGTCTTGATTACAGATGAGATCTGTTCATTCCTTTCAATTTCAACAATGAGCGTTCATTAAAATGGTGGTATCAGGACGATGGTTATGTAAAGTTCGTTAATGGCACGGCGAATAAAATCATATTATCAATCGACAACTTCCCTACTGATGAAAATGAATTTTCCATACAATTATTATGGGATAAATGAAATTGAAGTTTATAATCGACGACCAAAATCGGCTTAATCCATATGATAAGTTTCAAATTATTTATTCCCTATACTTGATAACACCATGGATCCTGTCTATCAAGCAGATGGCATTTCCAGTTCTGACTGTTCAGTCACTTCGTCGACTGTCGAAAAAAACGACTATCTATCTACATCAAAAGTTTTTCGATAAAAGGATGCAAGCCACTAAAAAAACATAATACCCGCATCCAATTTAATTACTCACTTTTAGAGTCAACGCTTATGACATTCATTTGAACAATAATAACAGCCATCTGCTTTTGCATAATACTTCTTCGCTTCAAGTACTGCTCCCTTGCAATTAATAAAAGACCCCAAATATTTAAGGTTTGCAGAGGAAGGTAAACGCTTACATGTACTCTCATGAACTTCATGATCCCCATTCGGCTGGGGATTCATATTGACATAATAAAGTCCCATTTAGACACCTACTTTCATCTTTTTACGAACACATACGTTCGTATTAATCTTATAATAGAATATATGTTCCTGTTAGTCAAGTCGTTTTCCATCACTATTTCCCTCAACGGTATCTAAGTTCTCCAGACAATAATAGAAGACAAGGCTCCAAAAATTCATATTAAGAAATACTGTGTCTCCTTTTATAGTTCAACATAAAAAAAGACTCTCTACAGAAGCAGAAGGCCTTGCTGTTGCAAACGTTATTGGTTTATCTACATATTTATACAGTACGATGAGCGAACAGCACTCGTGTCAGTCCCCTCCCATATACACATCACTACTCGTAATTTCTCTTCTTCGTTCAATGCATCCTAAATGTCGAGATATGAGTTTACTTCGCTGACAATTTCAATACAAACTTTATGATGGGCTTCCTGTTTCCTGATAGGTGGCTCTGCCCTCGCTTGATGACTGCTTGATTACAGCCAATGGAATGTACTACATTTGCCATCTTTTTTACCGGGAGTGACTTACAAAAAGCAATATGTAAGCAACAGAAGAGGGTATTTCAATTTCAATCCACACTCCTCATACAGGGAGTGTCACTGTCGAAATGGTAAAATGCCCAAGGTTTCAAGATTTCAACCCACACTCCCAATGCAGGGAGACCTTCATGGTTGGTCGTAAATCATGGCGATTCCAGTCATTTCAATCCACACTCCCAATACAGGGAGTGACAAGCAATTATTGGCTGAAGCTGGTTGCAAAGATGTATTTCAATCCACACTCCCAGTACAGGGAGTGACCAGATGTATTGCTTAAAAATCTGTGAAGAGCTGGGATTTCAATCCACACTCCCAGTACAGGGAGTGACATATATTACCTTACCTACGCTATCTTCGACGTGATTTCAATTCACACTCCCATACAGGGAGTGACCGTTACTTTTATCGTAGATATTTAACACGTTTTGTATTTCAATCCACACTCCCCATACAGGGAGTGACGCGCTTTCGTATTTACAGCGATGACTACGGTTGTATTTCAATCCACACTCCCCATACAGGGAGTGACGATTTTGCCGATATAACGGTCTTTCGCCGTTGCTGATTTCAATCCACACTCCCCATACAGGGAGTGACAAAGATGGGATATCGCGTCGTGCAAACCCTATGCATTTCAATCCACACTCCCCATCCGCATTACGTTTAACTTTAGAATACATATCTTGTGTAAATGGTACACGAACAGTAAATGTTGTGAGAAGATCATTTTTAGCATGCTTTATTATTTTTTCATCATCTGCGATATCAATTGTTGTATGAGATACAAATTTTATTTCACTACTTTTTAATTCCTGAGACAATGAATTTACAACTATTGAAACACCTTCGTTTGCAATTTTCTCAGCTTCACTGATACTGCTTGCCCTAACATAAATTTCAGCAATTAAATTCTCTCCCCTATAATATAGGACCGTATCATTAATTTTTATTGGTTTATCAATTTTAATTAATGGTTCTATTTTAAAAAGGACTTTATATTTTTTCAAAACAAATACCTCCATCCTTAACTGATTAAGTTAGTCGATAAACATATTTAAATAAAAAACGCGGCCGGAATCCCGGACCGCGTTTTAGTAACCAGATTAACGTAGAAGTTGAAGTACGCCTTGTGGTTGTTGGTTCGCTTGCTTTGCGACTGTATCTTTCGAGTACAGAATAGACTATATCTTCACCCTCATCTAGCTTATAAGGGGCTGGGCACTTCGAATGTTACGACTCGTAACACCCTACGGATTTCATCGTCATAGCGTTCGCCTTAGACGGTATATCCTAGTCGTTGAACGTTCCCCACGGTTTCCCGACAGGGGCTTCGCTGCTGATTGTCCAATCTCTTCGTTTTTCAGGCCGTCGCGTTTACCGTTTCCGGTTCCGATGTGGCAGAAGAGCTCTTAGGATGTTCCAGCAATTCACCCAGTGATCATCTATATCATTGCTAATATAGACGCCCATGCAATCATATTACCGAAGAAGTTGTAGTACTCCTTGAGGCATTTGATTCGATTGAGCTAACATAGCTTGTGCTGCTTGAGTCAAGATGTTGTTCTTTGTGAACTCCATCATTTCTTTCGCCATATCGACGTCACGGATACGTGATTCTGCAGCAGTTAGGTTTTCGGAAGAAGTTCCAAGGTTATTGATTGTGTGTTCTAAGCGGTTTTGTGTAGCACCGAGTTTAGAACGTTCTGCAGATACAGTTTCAATTGCATTGTTAATAGTTTCAATTGCAGAAGAGGCTGAAGTTTGAGATGAGATATCAATTGCTTTTCCTACTTTTGCATCGTCAGCTGCAGCTGCTGTAGCTGTTACCATAGCTTTCGCGCCTTCTTTTACTACAAAACCATCGCCAGCATCATTTGCTTCGAGGTCAGCAATTGCATAATATCCATCATTAACAAAAACTGCTACAGCATCACCATCATCATTTTGAAGCGTTTTAGAGCTAACATCCGCAGCAGCACCAACTGTAACATCCTCAGTAGCTGCTTTGTAATTTGTCAACACTTTTAATGCCTCGGCACCCATATCATTGATTTTAAGATCAATATCTTGTCCCGTATTTGCACCAATATGGAATTTTCCTTCAAAACCTTTTTCGCCAAGAAGGTTTTTTGTATTGAATTCTGTGTTTTCAGCAATACGTGTAATTTCCGCCGCTAACTGATCAACTTCTTTTTGAAGTTCCGCACGATCGGAATCATTATTAGTATCGTTTGCAGATTGAACTGCAAGTTCACGCATACGTTGAAGGATTGAATGAGTTTCGTTCAATGCACCTTCAGCTGTTTGGATTAAAGAGATACCGTCTTGAGCGTTTTTAGAAGCCATATCCAAACCACGGATTTGACCACGCATTTTTTCGGAGATCGCTAAACCAGCTGCGTCGTCTCCTGCACGGTTGATTTTAAGACCAGATGAAAGTTTCTCTAAGTTTTTAGAAGCGTTTGTGTTGTTCGCTCCAAGTTGGCGGTGTGTATTAAGTGCCGCAATGTTATGATTGATAATCATTGTTATTTCCTCCTTGAGTGTTTGTTTGGTTCACGTCCTTGTGAACCATTTTTTATGCTCACGGCGAGGAGCCGGCCGAACTCTCTGCCGCTTACAATTCTATTATCGGATAAGCAGGTTATGAGTTTAGCGTTTTTTGAAAGTTTTTTTGTTTTTATGGAGAATATGTTGGAAATGTGAATTGAAGAGGTTTTTTCCGTAGCAAATAATTGGATGTTTCACTAAGCTGCAGACACAATTCATCGTATACAATGAATTGTGTCTGGTCAGTACTTTTAATCTTTTTTGATAAGCTGTGAAAATAGGCTACTGTCGAGTGTAATTGCTTCCGCATTTGTTTCGGAAATGGATTTCACCAATTCTCCACGTAAAATATCAACGTTTTTCGGGGCTTCAATACCGATACGTACTGTATCGCCTTTTACTTCTATTATTTTAATTTCAATCTCATTGCCGATCTTAATTGTTTCATTGCCTTTCCGAGAGAGGACTAACATATTATTTTGCCCCTTTCTCTATCGCGATGCCAATTGGGTGACGAAGATCAAAACGGTTGTCGTTTAAGATCATTTGCTTCGCTTTTCGATTGTTGATTTGGAAAATAAGAGGCGCTTGCAAATTGATTGTCGACTTTTCAAACGGTTGCTTTAAAGTGAGGACACTTAAAACGAAAACATCTTCCTCTTTTTCTATTTTTAGCGCATCAATTGTAGGTTCGTCGATTTCAAATGAGTAATCATCTACATAGGTATATGGATTCGTTACGACAAATGCCACTTCTGATTTGTTGGTTGATTGTAACACTTGGAAAGTAGTATTACCTTCAATAGGAAGCAATACGAATTTATGTTCATTTTCGAAACCGGGAATGCCTTTTGGGAAAGTCCATAGTTGATCAGTTGAAATTTCAATATCACCGTGGAATTTTGTTTGGATGTTCATTCTGTTTACTCCTTTTTATTATTATATGTTGAGCTTATCACGATTTTAATTAGCAAAAAAGAACGAGCATTTTCTCGTTCTTTTACCATTTAATATCAATTTGTATAGAAGGATATTGCTCCATCACTCCAGATACTTTTCCAGGTGTGTAATGATGGATTGGTTTGTTTATTTGCACGTCCAATATCGGTTTTTGAGGTGTTACATTAATGTCTAAGGATCCTTTCTGGAAAGACATTTGGATTTTCGTTCTGTCTCCTACAAAACGGATGCCCAGTGGAGCTGGCGCAGGAGTTGTTTGCTGGCGAATTATATCCACTATTGCGTTTCCGCCATTTTCAATTTGCATCATTTGCTGACCTTCTTGAGCTCTTCTTGCAATACCTTCCATTGCGCTTTGTCTTCCATACTGGGCATTTTCGTCACCGCGGCGTAACGGGCCTTTTAGGTCAATGTCTGCGCGGGCTTCTGTTGTGTCTAAGGACAGTTGCGGTCTTGTTGTCGACATCTCAAGGATGGCTGCTGGCTGTTCTTGCTGCATCGATGCTTTTGGCTGTTCAATCTCTTGAATTGGCTTGTCAATTTGCAAGCCTAAGATGCCTTTTGTTGTTTGAATTTGAATCTGTGGGATGTTCATACGAATCACCTTATCGTTAAATGGAGTTAGACAACATGTTGCCTAACTCCAAAATTGTTTTATCTTAGGAAATCGACTAATGACGGTTGGATAATTCGTGCTCCAACAGATAGAGCGACGCGATGGACCGATTCTTGTGTAATCATTTCCGTTATGACTTTCTCAATGTCAATGTCTTCGTTTTCGGACATTTGTTTTTTGGAAATGACTTCTTGAGTGTCAAGACGATGTTCCATCATTTCTGCACGATTTTGGCGGGCACCGATGTCTGCACGAGCTTCTAATACGGCGTTTTGTTGTTCGTCAATATTAGTTAAGAATTTGCTAATAGCTGGGCCGTTTGTGTCTCCGCCAGTTTGACTATCTATTTCGCTGATAATATCGTTCATCATAGAATCGATATCCGAAAAAAGTTTTGATCCGTTAGTATTTACAACGAGTTGAACTCCATCGAAAACGCCAATAGAAACATCCTTATTCAATCCAGGAAAATCGTCTACATCAACCATTTCTCCGTCTATAAAAAGTGGGGTTCCTGTATTAGTTCCCGAGAACAAATGCTTTTCCCCAACTTTCGTATTCGCCAAGTCTTGGATTTGCGTACGTAATTGTTTAATCTCTTCTAAAATTTTCTCACGATCTTCTTGCGTTTTTGTATCGTTTGCAGCATCGACTACTAATTCTTGTAGCCGTTTTAATGCTTCTCCGACCTGGTCAAGCGCATCATCAGACGTATCAAGCCAGTTGTGTACTTCGCCGAGATTGCGTTGATATTGTTCAACCTTGTCCACTTGCATTCTGTAGGCCATGCCTTTCATCGCAACGACAGGGTCATCGGATGGCCGATTAACCTTTTTTTGAGTAGTTAGCTGGTCTTGCAATCGTCCCATTTTTGAATAACTATTTGATAAGTTACGAAGCATATTATTTGAAAGCATTGATTGTGTTACACGCATTTACTTATTTCCCCTTTCTTACCTGCCGGCTACACCCATGCCGTTAATGATTTTATCTAATGTTTCGTCAATCACTGTAATCATTCTTGCGGAAGCATTATACGCTTGCTGAAATTGAATCATATTCGTCATTTCTTCATCTAACGAAACGGAACTGATGGATGCGCGGCGATGTTCGACAGCACCTAAAAGCGTTGCTGTATTGTATGTCATTTTGTCCGCTTGCTGACCGTCTACTCCTAATTGACCAATTAAGCCTTGGAAGTAGGATTGGATTGTCGCATTATCCAACCCAGTTAACTCATCGAATTGCATTCCGGCTAATCTTTTGGCATTGTTGCCGTTCCCTTCTTCTTTAATCGGATCATCCGAATCGGGATCAGCGTTAGACGCCGCAATCAGAGAAGGATCTTTTTGAATTGCTTCATTTACAGTAATATTGCCTGCAGTAATCTCGCTGCCATCCGTAGAAGTAAAGAAATCATCGCCTTTGTTGCCGTTTAAATCTCTTCCACCTCTATGAATATCATTAAAAGCATTAGCAAACTCTTGAGCCATCCGATTCAACTGCTCAAGCATATCAGGATATAAACCTTCCGGACCGTCTGTTCCGCTTACTCCAAATGAATTCATCAACGATTTCATTTTTCCATTATCAAGCAAATTACTATGGTTAACTTCTAAAGAAGTTCCGTTTGGTCTAGTGATTCTCAAACCATCGATGCCTTCCTGCGCTGACAAAGAAGCAGGATTCGTTTCGATTTTCCCCGCACTATTTCCTTGGACTAAATTAACCTTAGATCCATCTTTCATTTTCAAACTAATCGTCGCGCTTCCCTCAGCAATCGCCAATGCACGCCCGCCTGATTTTTCATATGAAACTTCTATTGGGAAGAACTCGGAAAGCTGATCAATCAATATGTCTCGTGCATCATATAGATCGTTCGGCAAGTAGCCGTTTGGTTCTACTTCCGAAATTTGACGGTTTAAGTCTGCAATTTGCTTCAGCAAAGAATTAACGTCTTTTGCTCCGATTTCAATTTCTTTTCCGATATCCGACTGAATTTCCGTCAAGGAATTGTACATATATTTAAAGGAATCTGCAACTGCCATCCCGCGCTGGTTAACGACTTTTCTCGCCCCTCCGTTTTCAGGATTGACGGAAAGATCCTCAAGGGACTGCCAAAACTCGCTAAGAGATTTTTGAAGACCGTATTGGGAAGGCTCTGTCAAAATATCTTCCATTTGCGAAATGGCATTTGACCTTGCTCCCCAATAGCCTAACTTATTCGCTTCCTGTCTATATTGCTGATCTATAAACGAATCGCGAATTCGTTGGATCGAACCAGCCTCCACACCAGTTCCGAGGAAACCAGGCATCGTTGGCGTGTTCAGACCAACTCCCGGAAAGCCTGGTGTCGCCTGCATGTTGACCCGCTGGCGGGAGTAGCCTAAAGTGTTGGCGTTTGAGATGTTATGTCCAGTTGTATAAAGAGCTGATTGCTGTGTGTAGAGGCCACGTTTATTTGTTTCAAGCCCCATAAATGTTGAGCGCATGTTGTTCCTCCTAAGCTTGTGAATCGAAAGACGGAATGTCTTTCACTTCTTTTTTGCCTTCAATTTCGTTCTTTGAGTAGTTTGCCGATTCCGGACGTGGACGGACCATGTCCAGCGACAGATTCACGAATTGAAGGGATTGATATGTTAATTTTTGGTTGAGGTCGTTTTGCCATTTCAATTCATGAATCGCATGCAGGAGACGGTCCTTCGCCTCCCTGAGACGTTGTTTGTCCGGTTCGGGCGTTGCTTCGATCAGCTCAGATACTGTCGGGTTCATCGATACGGGACTTCCTTGTCCGTTCATATAGCCGATGACCTTTTGCTGGCGTTCTTTTTCCATTTGGACGATGGCGGCCAAATGGGCCTGTTCTTCTTTTAGTAATGCATCGATTCCTTGGACATCGCCACTTTTAATGAGTGCTGTCTTGTCGTGCGCGATGCGAAGCAGGCTCTTATGCAATTTCTCCAAGTTGTCAAGTATAGACAGGATTGCTTCAATGGACATGCGGATCCCTGCTTTCATTCATAATATTATTTCTTGTAATACTTGATCAGGTTTTCAGCCAATTTTTCCGGCTCTACTTTATACTCACCCGATTTGATTTGCGCTTTCAGTTCCTGAATGCGTTCTTTCCGCTCCGCTGCAAATGTGGATACTTCAGATAGTTGTTTTGCTTGCGATGAAATTTCCAATTTGTCGCGGTTCATCTTCGGCTGATTATTCGCCTGTTCGGATTTCACCTGGTTTGTACGGTACGGATTAACCGGTGGAATGTTCATTTTATTAATTTTCATCGTTTCGCTCCTTTCAAAAGTTTTTCCCTTGTACCTTATTTCGGTTCAAAATCAAGAAGGTTTAGGGTCTTTCGTACGAATTGGGAAATCGGTTCGGTTGGCGGATGAAGTGGGATGATGGTTTGAATATTGTGTTTAGGTATGTGTGCGATGTTGTGTTGCGATTTTTCTACTTGCGTTGCGTGGCCAGTTCATCATTGTGTTGCATACGATCTACATTGCGTTGCAAGACCCGTACGTTTGTGTTGAAAATGATCTACAGCGTGATGCAGGCCCAATACGGTGGGATGCGAGCTTTCTACATTGCGTTGCGAAGTCTTTCCATTGTATAAGATTCATTCAACGCAAAAACCGGCAGTTTAAACTACCGGTTTTTACGCTGTTCAGCGAGATAAGTGCCTCGATCGGATTCTACTACTGCTTCTCGGAATTCTTGTGCTGCTTCGAATGTACGCAAGTCTTTTTTCAAATCTTCGGTGCAACTGTCGCATAGCTTGCCTTTTTGGGTGAGCTTGCCGCAGTTGTCGCATGGGTAGCCTAAGTTTGGGAAGAGGGCTGGTTGCAGTCGGCCTTTTCGTACCCATTTGTGCAACAATTCCTCCGTTACGCCGGTTGCTTCAACGATTCTTTCGATTGTTGCTGCACGGTTTTCACGCCTTCTAAGGAAACGATATACTTCTTCGTACATTTTTTCTTCATCGCGAGCACATTTAGCGCAAACATCGCGAATCCCTGTGTAGTTGAAAAACTCTCCGCAAGTTGGACAATTTCGTAACTCTGCCATAATGTATCCTCCTATTGATTCATTGTTTCAGCTCGGATCAGTGTGACGGCTTCCACTTTTTTCGCTCCCGCCTCTTTCAAAAGAGCGGCTGCTTGGTTCAACGTCGTGCCAGTTGTATAAATGTCGTCTATGAGTATGTAATGTTGATTGTTTAATTCAATACCCGGTTTGATCTTAAATAACGGCTTCATGGCGAGCCGCTCTTCTTTTGACTTTTCTCCCATTACTTCTGTGCTGACTTTTTCAAGCAAATGAATGAACGGGATGTTCGCTGCTTTAAGCAGTTCGTCTACATGCGCAAATGTGCGTTCAATTTTTTTCGCTGGATGCATCGGGATCGGAACGATAATTACTTCTTTTTCATTGAGTACACTTTTTAAATCATGCGCGAAGACATGTGCCAATGCGATATCCTGCAGAAATTTGTATTGATGGAGAAATTCTCGCATCGCTTCGTTGTATGTATATAAAGAAGTAATTTTGTCAATCGTTTCCCCTTCTTCTATTATGTCGGCGCGTTCAAACTGTTTTGAACAGTCATTGCAAAGATTTATTGTTTTTTTAATACCGATTAAATCTTGCCACCCAATTGAACTTTCTAACGTTTGATCACAAAGTAGGCATACGCTCATACTCTTACGCCTCCCCGGTTCAATTTTTCGATTTCCCTTTTCGCTTCATCCATTGCATAGGTGATTCCGTTATGGAAAAGTACAAATTCTCCGTCCGGGAATTTGACAGCTCGGCCAACTCTCCCGCCAATTTGAATGAGTGCTCCTTTATCGAAGATTTTCTGTTCAGCTCCTACAACAGCCACTTGGATGTTTGGAATTGTAATGCCTCGTTCCAAAATTGTTGTCGTTAGCAACCCGGGAAGCTCTTCATTGCGAAGCGCTTGAACATGTTTTTTCCGTTCCGGGTGCGCGGCATGAACTGAGCGGATCCGCTCATCTAATTTTTTGAACAACGGCTCTGCCATTTCCATTAAACCGATGTTGTGGAAGAAAATGAGGAACGGTTCTCGTTTTTCAAGACGTTCCATTGTCCAATTGTTCAACTTTTTCGGCAGTCTCCCTTTGCGAATCTGCTTTTCATAGTTCCATAAAGAAATAAATCGTGGAAGAGGCAATGGATGTCCGTGGTATCGGCGGTTGATTGTCGTGACGGTACCTGTCCTTCTGATTTCATTAATGAGCTGATCCGAAGGGGTTGCTGTAACAAAATGGATCGGCGCATTACGTTTGGCCGCTTTTCGGACAGCTTTGCGCAACGTTTCGTCAGCTGTGTATGGAAATGCATCCGCCTCATCAACAAAAATAACATCAAATGCATGGCGGAAACGGTAAAGTTGGTGAGTTGTCGCCAAAATGAGCTGCGCTGCTTCACCTGTCAATTCTGCTCCGCCATATAATGCCTCGATCGATGTTAGGGGAAATGCTTGCTTAAGCCGGGGCTCTAATTCAAGAATGACATCTACGCGGGGAGCTGCTATGCAAATCCGTTTTCCTTCCGTTAGCGCTTTGTGAATTGGCTCGAACAGCATTTCAGTCTTTCCAGAACCGCAAACTGCATAAATTAAATGCGGTTTCCGTTTTTCCGTGCTGATCGTTAAATCGTCCGCTGCTTGCTGTTGGGCAGGAGTCAGTTTTCCTTGCCAAGACATTGCATGTTCAGTCGCAAATTCAATCGGATCGCCGTTCCAAACAATCAACTCTGTGCAAGAAGATACCCTTCCCATCTTCAAACATTGTCTACAATATGTACATGGACCTTCGCATTTAGCACAATGGAATGTCGTGAAGCGGGATGGATCTTTATTTTCGCATCTATTGCAAAAGTGGCTTGTTTGATTCACCATGCCTTTATTCGTAACGATGCCTTTAATCGTTTTGATATGCCCAGCTTCGATATGTTCATCGATCATTTCACGCACAAAAGGAGTGTGCATGCGCAACCAAATACGTCCGCTCAAGAAATCCCTCAATGCGGTGTCGAATGGTTTTGACATAAGCAACACTCCTTTCGGTTTGTTATTTATTTCATCATCAATTTGCCACGTCTATATCTTCGAGGGGCAGCTGCTCGGGTCGTTTGGGCCTGCACGACGCAAGTCATGCAGGCGTTACGTATTAGTGCCGACGTTGCCGCAGGACGCGGCGCTCTTAGTCGGCCAACGCCTGTCGGAGCTAAACGCCGCCCTACGCTTTTGGGATCATCCAGACTCCGGGCGGCAGCTCCTCGGGTCGTTTCAGATAGGAAGCTAAGGCAAAGAGCGCCTTAGTTTCCTATCTTCCAACGCCTGTCGGAGCTAAACGCCGCCCTACGCTTTTGTTACCATCCAGCTCCGAACGCCAGCCTCTCGGGTCGTTTCGGTCTTGAAGCATAAGGCAAAAAGCGCCTTATGTTCAAGCCCTCCAACGCCTGTCGAGGCTAAACGGCGTTCTACGCTTTTGTTTGTACCCATCCAAGTCCCATCGAACCCTCACCTAAATGTGTTCCGATTACTGGGCCGAAGTGGCTGATTGTAAATTGTACGTTTGGCAGTTGTGCGGACAATTCGTTTTTCCACGCTTCTGCTTCTTCGGGCTGGTTGGCGTGGATGATTGCTGCCTCTAACGGCATTTTGGCTGCATCTTCTGTTAGCATGTCCGAAATTCGTTTCATCGCTTTTTTGCGTGTACGGATTTTTTCGAATGGTACAATGACTTTGTTCTCGAAGTGCAAAATCGGTTTTACTTGTAGTAATCCGCCGATGATTGCTTGTGCTCCTGAAAGTCTACCGCCACGTTGTAAATGGGACAGGTCGTCTACCATAAAGTAGGCGCGCATCGTTTTTTTCATTTCATTGAGCTCCGCCATAATCGTTTCAGGAGAGGCTCCTTCTTTCGCCATTTCTGCAGCACGCAAGACGTAAAACCCTTGCATATAGCAAGAAAGCTCCGAGTCGAATGTATATACATCGATTCCCTTTACCATTTCCCCTGCTTGAGTAGCTCCAGCATATGTGCCACTTATGCCACTTGATAAATGGATTGAAATGGCTGCATCGTATTCCCCTACAAAAGATTCAAAAAGCTGTGCAAATCGTCCAACTGGCGGTTGAGATGTTTTTGGAAGTGGTCCATCACCACGCACTTTGTCGTAAAACTGTTCCGATGTAATGTCAATTTCCTCTTCATATGCTTGTCCGTCAATAGTTACAGTTAGAGGAACGACATGTATATTCAATTCTTTTATTTTGTCAGCAGGCAAATAGGCCGTGCTGTCAGTGACGATTGTCGTTTTCATTCGTATCAACTCCTGCTTAACATTCTACGTGAAATTGATTGAAATTGGAATGTTGAGCATATCAATGTTTACATTCAGGCTTTTCGCTATAGAGTAAACTATTCGTCTTTATGTAACACAGCATACACCTTAATCCAAAGTTTGTGCCCAGAGGTTCGCCTGACGAGATATTTCACTTAACTTCCGATCCTCAATGCCAATCGTTTTCGCGTGTTTTCGGACATTTTCCCAATCAAAACGTTCCATTGCGATCGCAAGGTCAAGATAAGGCGTCATTTCTGTCTTGCCGCCTTGGAGTGTCATTGCCACTGTTTCTGAAAGTGGGATAAGCGACAAAATTTCTTCATAGCTTCTTCCCATAATGGCATCCATTAAAGAGAACATCCCAGCGAAAAAGTACTCATCCGTATTGTCTTTTCCTTTATGTATCGCTAATAGCTCGCACATTCTTCCTCTCGATAGCGAGAAGGAAACTAATGCTTTAATACGTCCCTCTCCGGATGTCTCACCAATATCTTGCAGCGTTAGGATACGCATCCATTTCCGCATGCCACGCAATCCGATAATGACAATTGCCTGCTTGATGGAGCGAACTTTTTTCGGAATGCTGAAGTGCATAGAGTTGATGAATCTTAACAACTTATACGTTAGTGAAATGTCTTGCAATATCATTCTTGCGATTTCATTTATATTTGGCGTCTCTTCATTTAACTTCTCGATAATTCGCAAATGCAAATTGAAGTTTGATGGAATTTCGACCCCTTTAATAATTTCAGGCTTCGAGAAAAAATACCCTTGAAACAGATCATATCCACTCTTCTTTGCTTCTTCGAATTGCTCTTTCGTCTCAATTTTTTCAGCTAACATCCGAATATGCGGATAGCTTTTAATAAATTTTTCTATGTTTTTGCGCTCATTCTTTTCAACTGCCATATAATCCACTTTTACGAAATCGATTAAATGAAACAATTCAGTATGTATAGCATATTGCTCTTGCATAACAAAGTCATCTAACGCCAATCGAAACCCTTCTCGTTTAAGCTGGCGGATCCTTGTAATAAGTGAAGGGGTTATTTCAACGTCTTCCAATATTTCTATGACGACACATTCCGGATGTAAGCTTGTAAATAGATCTTTCGTTAAAAGCTCGCCGGTAAAGTTAATAAATGATAAAGATTTTCCAACGACCCGGTCGATTCCGATTGACAGAAACGTATTGACGAGCAATTGAATGGTCGCCTTTTCAGGATCTACGTCGGGAAAAACATTTTTTTCGCTATTTCGATAGAGCAGTTCATAGCCGAATACTTGCCCATTCCGATCCAAAATCGGCTGTCTGCCTACGAATATATGAAAACCCATCGCCTCACCCCTTACTGCAATCAGTATAGCAAACACTTATTATTTTTACTATTCTTTTTAAAAGTACTATTTTCATAGCACATACGAGTAAAAAATGATATGTTCGTAGTAACTTCGAAAGACAGGGGGAATCATTTTGAAAACGATTCAATTCGAGCAAAAGGGGCATATCGCACGTGTAACGCTTAATCGACCAGAGGCGATGAATGCGTTCAACTATGACATGTTGTCCGAATTAGGACAGGTTGTCGAATCCATCCGAATCAATCCTGATATTCGTGTTGTTTTATTCACAGGATCCGGGGAGCGTGCTTTCAGCGTGGGGGCTGACCTAAAAGAACGTAAGACATTGACAGACCAGCAAGTGAAACGGAATATTTATAAAATTGGCGAAGTGTTTACAGCAATTGAACAGTTGCCACAGCCGACGATTGCTCTATTAAACGGCTATGCATTCGGCGGCGGTATGGAATTAGCGCTATCCTGCGATTTCCGTTTTGCGGTAGATACTGCCATCATGGGACTTACAGAAACAGGACTTGCCATTATCCCAGGGGCTGGCGGCACACAAAGATTGCCGAGATTAATTGGCGAAGCGAAAGCTCTTGAATTGATTTTGACAGCTCGCAAGCTAAATGCGGCAGAAGCTTTGCAATACGGTATTTTGACGCAAACTGCTTCTGCTGCTGAAATGGACGATGTGATTGGCCAATTTACTGACACACTGCTATCGAACGGCCCTATTGCATTGCAGCAAGCAAAGTTTGCTATTAAACACGGCATGAACACTGACTTGCAAACAGGGCTCGCGATTGAGCGGAAAGCGTATGAAATAACAATACCGACTGAAGACCGGATCGAAGCACTAACAGCGTTTGCCGAGAAGCGGAAGCCGAAGTTTAAAGGGAAATAAAACGCTCATGAGTTTTTCTCTCAACCCTATCATGAAAACTTTCTATTAAATAACGCATAAGCAACTCAGTTCAGCACACAACGATATTCAACAACGAATAACTTGCACTTTAAAACGGCGCATAAACACCTCTTTTCACAAAAAAAAGAATTATATACGGCATATAAATCTTATTTTCAATACCGCCAATTGAACTTGTCGTTGTTCAATTGGCGGTTGTCGTTTTTGCAACGAAAAGTAACGTTATCGATGGATTTTATATCGCTATAATTGATCCGTTTGGAAATTCCTTCGTCTCGTCACTTGTTTCGCAACTTCCCATGAGGCGATTAATTGTTGAATGATTTCATCGACATGTGCGATTTTACGATCTGTTTTTGTCAGTTTGACGTTGACGAGGCATTGATTCAAATGAATATAAAGCAGCAAATGCTTTTCGCTGTCTTCTGCGTCATGGTCAATTGTCGTCATGAGCTCGAAAATGAATTGCTGCGCTTTTTGCAATGAATGATCTAGTTGCTCGGCATTGTTCGCTATGATTGCTTCTCCGCATAATTGAACATTTTTTCGCAAGCCATTTAGCAGTAAAATGACATATTCCATCATGGAGAGCGTCGACATGTTTGATTCGCGATAAATCTCGATCGCTTTTTCTATATCTATGATGTTGTTTTCGGTATACAAGCCGAATCACTCCGTTTTGCCTTTTTCCTTTCTATCGGCAAAAAGGGATTCATTTCAATATTTTTCAGTCGATATAAATGTAGAACAACTAGTTGAATGAAGATTTGGGGTGATTTTATGCGCGTGTTAAGTCAAGAGCATATCTCGTTTTCGACGAACCGCTATCAACGGAATGCCAGCCAGATAGAGAAAAGCTTGCACAAGTTAGGCTCTGGCCTAAAGATTGCAAAAGGCAGCGATAACGCTTCCGGTCTTTCGATCTCAGAGACAATGCGTGCACAAATTCGCGGCATTTCGCGGGCACAAAGTAATATGTTGGATGGCCTGTCCGTTTTGGAATCGGCGAATGAAGGGCTGAATAACGTCAATGGATTGCTGCAAAGAGCGCGGGAGTTAGCTGTCAGCAGTGCCACTGACACGATGACGATGAACGACCGATTGGCAAGCCAGGAAGAGTTGAACAATATTCTTGCTGCGATAGATGATACGGCGGAAAAATTGGAGTTCAACACGAAGAAGATTTTAGGAGAAGATTCATCTTTAAAGCTGCAAGTCGGCTCCCATTCTGGACAGCAAATGACAATCAATCTATTCGATGTAAGTGCGACAGCTTTGGACCTACGCGATCGTGATGGAAATAGCGCTTCATTGGTGCTTCGTGACCAAGCTGAGGCGCTCATAACGAAAGTCGACGATGCAATCAAAAAAGTGTCAGGCTATTTGACAAACATCGGTTCCGACATGGAATCAGTCGAGCATCATTTGGCGAATGCGTCTGTATTTGAGACGAATTTGACGAAGTCGTTGTCATTATTAGAAGATACCGATATGGCGGAAGAAATGATGAATTTTATCAGCTTGGATATTCGGCAGAAGGGCGATCATTTATTGGTTAGCCAAGTGAACCAAAATATTCAAGGGGTTATGTCGTTATTTTCGAAGTAAGAGTAGAGGCAAATTGCCCTACTCTTTTTTTGTAGTTTGGCAACGCGGAGACTCGGAAACAATGTGCGCAGCTTTTGCGACAGTGGAAAGAATATTCGTTGCTCCTTGACGATCCGCTTGATGTGATGCGCGGACGTATGGGCTATGCATTTCATTGGCAATATATTGCGGTGGCAGTTGGTTAAGCGCTATCGCCATAATATCGTCTATGCAACGATGGCAATCGCAAGTTAGGTGAAGGCTTGCTCTGTTTTGATTTAACGCTTCCCTCACTACATCTTCCATTACATTGTGAACACCCATTCAAATACCCCCAGTATTTCGAATATAGCACATTTGTATATTGCAATCATTTTATATTGTACCATTCTATTCCTTTTTGGGAAGTATTGATTTCCAATATTTGTTGTTTTGAGACTTGTAATGCGTTGCGAGAATGGGATTATACATGGATACAGGGATGTAGGCGTGCGGGCATGGTACCTATTCGTTTTTTTGGGGGGATTATGCTGCTGGTAGAAAGTTTATGCGTGGGAGAGTTATTTTATGCGTTCGAAGGGCAGGGTTATGAGTGAGAGAATGGATTTATGCGCAAGTGAAAGAAGTTATGTGCTTAGTAGAGCATTTATGCGTAGATTAGGAAATTTATGCGGTCGCTGCAGGGATTATGCGGTTGGTGAAGATGTTATGCGTATGCGGAGATATTTTTTGTGCTCAGCTCAGAGGCACTATGAGAGCGGGTTTATCCGTTTTACGTAGAAGTTATTTGCAAGCGAAGAGTTTTAATGCGGCTGGCTTGGAGTATGAGTGATGTTTGCTGCTTGGCGATGCTTTTATTGTGCGTTACGTAAAAAAGCTCACGCTACTGTGAGCTTTCAGCTTGTTGACAAACGCTCGCATACTGCGTTGCTCGTCTCGCTCGTCCCCTCATGAACCTAAGTTCTATTCGGGTCTTCGCTCGACTTCGCGCCTTGTCTGACAAGCGTTTTCAAGCCAAGCTGGGCAAACACTTATCCCATAACTAAAAACCTTTAAAAGACTGTAGACAAAGTGAAAAAATACTTTGTCTACAGTCTGAAAGCTCACGCTACTGTGAGCTTTTTTGCAATGTGCAGTTTGCTATTGACGAGACAATCCTTTTAACAGAAATTGAATCATTCCATCAATCTCTTTTTCGTCATCCCACGTTTGGTCTGTTGCAATGATGTATTTGGTTGCAAAGTATCCTAATATCGTGGAGGCCGTTAGCCGAATGACCGTTGTAGGCGGCATATCAGCAAGCTGGCCTTTTTTTTGGTAGTGCGTAACGATTTGGACGAATCTTTCATATACTTGTTTCCCGACATGTTCGATGAATTGATCTTTTAATTCATCATGAAATGGAACTTCTTGCAAAAAGATTTTCACGACTTTAAGATTTTTCTCTAAGAATTCTTTTCGGTTTGCAATCATGGCACGCAAAAAATCCTCAAAGTGATCGAAATCCTTGTTTAGCACTTTGTTAAAGTCTTTTAATATTATAGGGCCGATCATTTTAAGCATCATTGGTGTGACGATGGAAAGAAGCAGTTCTTTTTTTGTCTTGTAATGGCGAAAAATTGTTCCTTCCGCAACGCCTGCCTTTTTTGCTATTTCATTTGTTGAAGTTGCGGCAAATCCTTTTTCCGCAAAGATCTCGGTAGCGGCTAAAAGGATTTTCTTTTGTTTATCCGTCAAAGAAGCCTCATTGTTCAGCATTTCTTCAAATCGCTGTTCTTCTGTCATGGACAAAGTCCTCCTACACTTTACGGTATTTACGTAAGATGATGATGTTTATTGTAATGAAAAGAAGCGAAAAGCCTGCGATTGCCAATAAGTCTATATAGATGGCAGACCAGCCGTACCCTCTTACCATTACATCCCGCAATGCGTCTGCTGCATAGTAAAGTGGAGTTACATAGCTAATCCAACTTAGCCATTTCGCAATCGTTTCCAAGTTAAACAAACCAGAAAAAAATATTTGGGGCACAACGACAATCGGTATAAATTGTATCATTTGCAGCTCGTTTTGTGCGAAAGAGGATAATAAAATACCTAATGTCAATGCAGTAAGTGAGAGCAAGAGGATTGTCAGTAGTACATACATAAATGCCCCTTCCATCACCATGCCCAACACATAAATCGCATAGGCAGCGATGATCGTCGATTGGATCATCGTAAAAATGCCAAAGCCGATTACATATCCTGCTACGATTTCCCATTTTCTTAACGGACTTGCAAGCAAACGCTCCAACGTTCCCTTTGTCCGTTCTCTCAGGAAAGATACTCCCGCAATGAGGAATACGAAAAAGAAGACGAAAAAGCCTAACAGCACCGGACCGAAGTAGTCGAATTGCCCCATCTTATCTGAACCGTGCAAATACTCGATTGACGGCGATTGGGAATTTGCTTCCTGCTGTTGTTTCGGCATTGCTCCTTGCAGCCATTTCATCGTTGCGGCTGTGACGTTAGGGTCACTTCCTTCTAAGACAATTTTCATTTTTTCATCGTTATATAAAAGATAAGCATCGATTTCTTGATCGGCCAATTGTTCTTTCGCTGCAGCTTCATTTGAGATTGTTGTTAGTCTTACTCCGTCAACACTTAGGTGCTCAACAACTGATTCAGGCATTTGAACAAGGCCAACTTTCGGTTCGTAATCGCCGCCGTTAAATACAAAGTATAGCATCGTTAGCACTAATATTGGAGCGACAATGAGCAATCCTACTGTTCGTTTATCACGAATGATTTGCCTCAATATCCGTTTCACCATCGCCATTACTCTCATGCTTCTGCACCTCCAAATGACAGGAAAGCTTCTTCAATCGTCAATGAGTTCGTTTGTTCCTTTAGCTCAGCGGGTGTTCCGATTGCGATAAGGCGGCCGTCTCGAATTAATCCTAACCGGTCACATTTATCCGCTTCGTCCATTACATGTGTCGTAACGACGAGCGTCTTTCCTGTCTTCTTCAAATCCATAAACGCTTTCCAAATGCTTTTCCGTAAAACCGGGTCAATTCCGACAGTCGGTTCGTCCAATAATAAAAGCTCAGGCTCATGCAGCAATGCAATTGCCAATGACAGGCGCCGTTTCATGCCACCGGAGTAGTTCGATACCGTTTTTCCGATATCGTCTGACAGCTGAACAAGCTCCATCACTTCTGTTATGCGCTCGGCCTGTCTTTTGCCGCGCAAACGGTATAGCTCAGAAAAAAATTGCAAGTTCTCGAATGCGGTTAACTCTTCATAAAGGGCATCTGATTGTGCCATATAGCCGATCCGCTCCGATAATTTTAGCGATGGCATCCGTTCGCCAAAAAGAAAATTCGCGCCAGAAGTCGGTACATCCAAACCTGCCAACTCTTTTACTAATGTCGTTTTACCTGCTCCGGAAGGCCCTAATAACCCAAAAATCTCTCCTTCGTGAATTTCAAGATTAATGGATTTCAATACTTCGTGCTTTCCGAAACGTTTTGAAACGTTTTGAATAGAAATTGCCATTTTTGCACCTCTTTCAAAGTGAGTGATTACTCACTATCATAAACGATTTGCTCCGTAAATGAAAGTGAGTAATCACTCATTAATTAAATATAAAAATTCCAAGCCAATTGCTCGGCTTGGAAACTCTTCTTCTATCAATCTTCTTTCTTCCATTCTTCTCGAAGCATACCCATCCGGATAGAATCATAATAATTTCCGTTCCAATAACGGACTTTCCGAATGCGCGCTTCCATCGTCATCCCCAACTTTTCAGCCACACGGATCATTCGTTCGTTGCCAGACCAAGTTGTAAGGCCAACGCGAACGAGCGGCATTTCATTGAATAAATGATCGATCCACAACGCCAACGCTTTCGTTCCGTACCCGCCACTCCAATAAGACGGATTGTAAATGACGATGCCCATTTCGAGCCAGAGCGATGGTTTATGCTCCCAATAATAGCTCACCATGCCGATTAGCTCGCCATCTACTTCAATTCCCCAATAATCATCTTGGGCAACGATTTTATCTTTTCGTTCCAAAAATGCTTCATAAGTCATCGTTGAGTGTGGAAAATAGGGAGCATCCCATTTTTTCCACTCGGGGTTTTCCTCTTTAAAGCTTTGCTCCCATAAGGAATGTAAATCTTCTTCAATAATTGGGCGAATCGTTACGCCCTCCATTGTATATGCCAAATAGGTTGCTCCAATTCTTATAGGTATTTCTCGAACCATCCCGTAATTTCGTTCAAACGCTCAACGCGCAAATTCGGTTTTCCTGTCCGAGACAAATTATGGTCTGCATCCGGGAAGCGGACGAATTCTGTTTCTTTCCCCATGCTTTTCAATGTAATGTATAGCTGCTCTGCCTGTTCGATCGGACAGCGGAAGTCTTTTTCCGAATGCAAAATGAGTAAAGGCGTTTTAACGTTCTCCGCATATTTGAGCGGTGAATGCTTCCATAATGTCTCGACGTCTTTCATATCCGCCGCAATTTGCCACTCGCTGAAATAATAGCCGATGTCGGATACTCCAAAGAAGCTGATCCAGTTGCAAATCGACCGTTGTGTCACTGCCGCTTTGAAACGGTCTGTATGGCCGACGATCCAATTCGTCATGAATCCGCCGTAGCTGCCGCCAGTTACGCCAAGACGCTGTTCATCGATCCATTGTTCTTCGGCTAACACATAATCGACAGCATCCATAATATCAGTAAAATCACCGCCACCATAATCGCCGCGCACCGCATCGACAAACTGCTGGTTATAGCCATGGCTGCCGCGTGGGTTGATATAGAGGACACCCCATCCTTGAGCAGATAGCAGCTGCATTTCATGGAAGTACGTATTGGCAAACATTGCATGCGGACCACCGTGAATATCGACGATGAGCGGATACTTCTTTCCTTCTTCATATCCGTAAGGTTTCATGAGCCAGCCATGCACATCCCAATCTTTCTCGCCTTTAAATACGATTTGCTCGGGTTGGATCAGTTCAACTTCATCCAAAAATTGTTTATTAAATGAAGTAAGTGCTTGTCTTTCCCCTGTCGCAATCGTCTGCTTATAAATTTCACCTGGATGCGTTAAATCGCTCACTGCTAGCAATGCAAAATCTCCATCTCTGTTCACGTCATAGCCATATACATGCTCATTTTCAGGCGTAGCAGGGTAGAGTTCTCCTTCAAGCGTTCCAAAATAAAGCCGGACATCACCCATTGTCGATAATTGGAAATACAATTGATTGTCTTTCGTCCAAACAACGCTTGGCGCACTTGCCCCTTGCTGATGATCTGCAACTGTATAATCTCCAACCGGCGCATCGACGCTTTCCGTCAAGTTGATCCGATTGCCGCGTCTCGTGTCATATACGTATAAATGCCCGTGCGTAGCGTTTTGATAAGTCCGATCCGAGCCGACAAAAGCTATGTAATGATCGTCAAATGAAAAACGAGCCCCTCCATAATAACCGATCTCATCGACAATAACAGTCTCCTCTTTCGTCTCGACATCGACTAAATACAGAGGCTGGCGAAATTCAAAATCTAAATTTTCCGCACGGTTTACGCCGATGACCATTTTCTTGCCGTCATGTGAAACTGCCTGTAAAGAATGCTGGTAGCTGCCTTCCGTAAATTGCGAAACGTCTCCAGAAGCAATGTCGATCACGCCAATTTGACGATAAGAATCTTGCGGCAATAAACCAACTCCGTCCGCCTTATATTTCATTTTCGTAACACGTACAGGCTCAGGCAATTTCTTTTCGTCTTTCTTTTCTTTATCAGTAAACGTCTTGCCTTCTTTCACCGGAGCATCGAAATAGATTTTCGTGCCACATGGCGACCATTCAAAGCTAGACACTCCTTTTTCAAAGGAGGTAAGCTTTTTCGCTTCTCCCCCTTTGGCAGATAGCAGAAATAATTGGTTCTTTTCCTCCCGATTCGATAAAAAGGCGATTTGCTTACCGTCCGCAGACCATTTTGGCGAAGTAACGCGATGATCGCCGTACGTCCACTGCGTCACTTCATCCGTTCTAAGGTCGATATGGTATAAGTTCGAGATGTATTTGTTTTCCTCTTTGTCGATATGCGTCTTAATGAAAACCGCTTCATTTCCATTCGGAGATAGTTGCGGATTCGTAACCGATTGCAAGTGGAACAGATCGTCTACAGAACTTTTTCTCTTCGTCATTTGGCACTCCCCCTTAATTGATTCCACTTACATGTTTCGCCACCCGTAACAATTCTCCTTCTTGGAAATGAAATCTTTTATTTTTTTGCACCGACATAGATTGATTGCGGACGGAATATTGTATTGTCGCTCAACTGCTCAATCGCATGCGCTGTCCATCCGACCATTCGAGCGATGCTAAACGTCGGCGTGAACAATTCAGGTGGCATATCGATCGATCGCATAATGGCCGCTGCATAATATTCAACATTCGTATACAGCTTGCGCCCCGGCTTATAGGTTTCCAATAAAGAGATGATCTCCTTCTCAGCAACTGTTGCCAAATCGAGCCAATGGTCTTTCCCAGTTAACTTTATGCATGTGTCACGTAAAATGATCGAACGCGGGTCCTCTGTTTTATAGACGCGATGTCCGAACCCCATAATTCGTTCTCCATCTTTTAATTTCCCTTCAATGATTGCCCGGATATTTTCAGGCGTTTGGATTTCTTCCAATAAATCGATGACGCCTGACGGGGCCCCTCCATGCAAAGGCCCTTTCATCGTGCCGATTGCAGACGTGATTGCCGACGTCAAATCCGACTCTGTTGAAATCGTCACCCGCCCCGCAAATGTTGATGCATTCAAACCATGCTCCATCGTCAAAAGCAAATACGTTTTTAGCGCCTCGACATGCACTTCTTCAGGCCTATTGCCTGTCAGCATCCATAAATAATTCGCCGTATGAGATAACTCAGGATCCGGCTGAATAACATGAGCAAAAATCGAATTTCGATAATGGCGTGCAACAATGACAGGCAAAGCAGCTGTTAGTTCAATCGCCTGATCTTCAATCGGCTTTTCCTTAAATTCCGCATGGCCGTACGCGGATATCGCTGTTCTCATCGCATCCATGATCGGCAAGTTTGCCGGTAGAGCGTCGATGATTGATACGACATGGTTTGGTAGCAGCCTTCCTTGTCTTAATTTCTCATTGAGATTGTGCAATTCGTTTTCGCTTGGGTATTGTCCATTCCATAAATAATACGCAACTTCTTCAAATGTTTTCCCTTCAACTATATCCTCAAGTAGTGTTCCGCGATACCGTAGCTCACCTATCTCCCCATCAACAGACGCAATTGTCGTATGAACTGCTACGACATCCTTCAATCCTTTTGCAAACATGACCATTCCTCCTTTTCTCTATCATAATAGAGCTGTATAATTAATTAAATTAAATGTTTTTAATTAAATTGATTAAAATTTATTATCAAGGGTGATTTCAATGGACTATCAATGGTTGAAAACGTTCATCGTTGCAGCTGAAACGTTGAATTTTCGAAAAGCATCTGAAAAACTTATGCTCTCGCAGCCGAGTGTGACAGTGCATATCCGGCAATTAGAGGAGCGGCTTGGCGTGCAACTGTTTGACCGAGTGAATCATCGGGTTTCATTGACAACTGCTGGGAAAATGTTTTATCCACAGGCTGTTCAATTGGTTGACGATTTGCAAGAAAGCGTGAAGCGGATGCATGCTTTTTCACAAGGCTATCGCGTTGATTGGACGGTCGCTATTTCCCCGTTAATGGCAGAGACGATCTTGCCATATTTCCTACGTACGTTTATGGATCGGCACCCTGAAGTGGAATTGACGATCCGCGTGGAAGAATCCGAGCTCATTGAGCAAATAGTTGATGGCGGTGATGCACATTTAGGCATTTCCGCAGTCGATGCAAAGCTGAAAAGCATTGAATCGATTCCCATTTACAAAGATCCAATCGTCTTCGTTATGCCTCTTGACCGCTACGATGAGGAAAGCGGGCCGCCGATTGACATTGCTGAAGTATTGCAAAAGCACTATTTGCTTACCCACCATCACCCTGTTTATTGGGAAGAGCTTCTATTATTGCTCAATCAAAATATACCGGGCATCCGGACAATGAAAGTGACGCAGGCGCATATTGCGAAGCGGTTCATACAGGATGGATTAGGCGTCTCCTTTCTTCCGCACTCGATCGTACGTCGTGAGTTAATGGAAGGCAGGCTCATGCGTCCACATTTTGATCTGTTCGACTTGCCAACTGTATCTTCATATGTGTTGGTGAAAAAGAAAGGTGAATTAGAAGAGGAATTCATCCAAGAAATATCGGAATCGTATTTTGGATAAGGTATTTGATCGAATAAGATGAAAACGGGAGAATGCTGTGGAGGTGATTTTGTAATGAAAAGCATTAGCTAATCGCGAGTCAGCGAATCTAACGAAGAGTTCAATTTGTCGTATTAAAATGAAGCACTATTCCGTTCGTTTACGCTGACTCTTCTTTTCGATTAAGCAGTCTCATGCCTATGACCATAGCTATGTACCTTAATCATTGTATAGGCATGAGACTTATTTGGTGAATTGATAGTATAGAACGGCACTGCTCGACTTAGGGCATAAATTGCCTGTTTCATGAGAAGTGCCAAGTTGAGCATTTACCCATTTTCATTGCTTAACCCTATATGATTTATTTCAATTGAAATCTCGAAACCATTTGCTGCAATGTCTCAGCCATCGAGCTAAGGACTGAGGAAGAAGCGGAGATTTCCTGCATTGTTGCACTCTGTTCCTCGGCAGCAGCGACAATATTTTGTGCATTGGCATCAGAACGTTCGGACATGGCTGCGACGTCATCAATTAGCCGTTTCACTTGCTGCGCACTGTCATTGATTGTTTTACTTATTTCAGCAATGTCAACAGCTTGTCGTGAAACATCGTCAATATGGTGAGAGATGTCCTCAAATCCTTTTCCGGTTTGACGAATCATACCAAGCCCTTCGTCCACATTCGTCTTAGACATTTCCATTGCTTTTATTGCCCCATCAACTTCTTGCTGTATTTCGCTAATTAAATCGCTTATTTGGGCTGCAGCATTACCGCTGTCGGATGCTAAGTTCCCGACTTCTGCAGCAACGACGGCAAATCCTTTTCCGTGTTCGCCTGCTCTAGCTGCTTCTATGGAGGCATTCAGGGCGAGTAGGTTCGTTTGCTCTGCAATTTTCGTAATCATCGTAACAATATTTCCGATTTCTAACGATTTTGTATGCAGCGATTCGACTACAGAAGCAGTGCGGACTGTTGACTCTTGTATCTCCGACATTTTATCAATCGTTGAGGACATCCGTTTCATTCCTTCATTCGACAATTTTGTCGTAGCAACCGACAAATCGGAAACTAACTGAATTGATAGGATCGCTTTATCCAATTGATTTGCCATCTCATCAACGATCGTGCTGCTAAATTTCGTGCTCTTCATTTGGGCTGCCGATCCCTCGGATACTTCGATGACTGAATTCGTAATTTGCTCCGATGCTTTCGCGGATTCATCAGCACTTGTTGCAAATTGTACAGAAGTAGAAGAGAGCGTATCGATATTTTCTATCAACTCAGCCATCAATTCATTTAAATTTCTTAACATCAAGTTAAAGTCCTGTCCTAACTGACCCACTTCATCTTTCGTCAGAATTTGAAGCGGATCGATGGAAAGATCTCCAGCTGCCATATTTTTAAAATTTTCCGACAGATCAATGATTGGTCGTTGAATCGTTCTTTTTAAATAACGAATTGCAAAAAGGGCGATAATAACTGCCAAGATTGAACTGGTCGATAACGCAAGAAGGACGGTATTATATAATTGATCACCTTCCTGTTCAATCTCCTCCAATTCCTTTCTATGAATCTCATTTAAATTACTAAGCTCATCCAACATTGAATTGACCGTGAGCACTGCGTCGTAAGAAGCTACGGTTGCTTTTTCGACTTCCTTCTTTTTGCTAAGTGCCAAAATTTCATTAATTTGCGAAATGAATTCTTCCCATTTCTCTTGCGACAAAGAAACTTTGTTGTTTTGGTCGGCCATAAGCGCCGCATAAGTCCCGACAATTTCATTGGCCTGTTCCATTTCGGCCTCGATTTGACGCTCATAATCCTCTTTGAACTCTTTATCCCTCGACAATATATGTCGTTGTGAAAAGGCCATTATATTTTGCATTCTTTTTTCCAAAGCATTGATCGTATCGATTTTAGGTACAATAACTTTGTTCGTTGTCTCAGTATTTTGATTCAATTTACTTGAACTTATAAAGCCAACGGAACCCATTCCAATGATCAAAATTATCATTGCAATGAACATTGTTGAAATCTTTTTTCCTACTGTCCACCGCATCGGTAAGTCTCCTTTTAATGTAAAATAATATAGTTTCAATGTACCACGCACGATCGATTATGCCTATAGAAATTTATATGACAACGATGAAAATTATCGTTTTAATAGTACTTTCACATTATTTATTGAATAAAAAAAGCTTTCCAATCTTCTTCAGAAAGGAAAGCTGTTTGTTTACTGTTTCACATGTTGTTTCAACGATCTTCTTAAAATTTTTCCTGTCGTGTTTTTCGGCAATTCATCTAAGAAATCAATCGTTTCTGGAATTTTGTATTTCGCAAGGCGTTTTGCGCAAAACTCTTTCAGTGCCTTTTCTTCCAATTGTGCTCCTTTTTTCAATACAACAAACGCTTGCACCTCTTCCCCGAAATCGGGATCTGGAACGCCGATAACCGCGGCTTCCACAATATCTGGATGGGCAAATAAAACCTCCTCGACTTCCCGTGGATACACATTGTAGCCACCGACTATTATCATATCTTTTTTACGATCAACAATATAGAAATAGCCATTCTCGTCCTGCCGCGCCAAATCTCCTGTATATAGCCAACCATCGCGAATTGCAACTGCTGTTTCTTCAGGCATTTTGTAATATCCTTTCATGACATTCGGACCGCGCACGATGAGCTCGCCCACTTCGCCGACTGGCACTTCATCCCCATACTCATCAACGACTTTGTTTTCTACGTTGACGATATTCGTTCCGATTGAACCCGGTACCCGTTCACGGTCGAGCGGATTGAAGCAAGTGACCGGAGACGCTTCGGACAGACCATATCCTTCTGAAACTCTCACGTTGAATTTTTCCTCGAAGTTATGCAATAAAGCGACTGGTAGTGACGCTCCACCAGAAATGGCAAGACGGATTGAATCGAAATCTTCTGTTTTGCCTTCTGGATATTGATAAAGGAAATTGAACATCGTCGGCACACCGGCAAATACAGTCGCTTGCTCAGATTTTATCGTGTTGAACACTTCCGACGGACTGAATCGCGGAAGGAGCAAAACGGTCGCACCTTTTAAAAGCGGCGCGTTGACGACGACAGTCAACGCAAAGACGTGGAAAACAGGCAATGTTGCAACGATGCGGTCATTTTCCGAAAACCCTAAGTAATCCCCAACATCACGTGCGTTCGAATAAAGGTTTTTATGTGTCAACATAGCACCTTTCGGATGGCCCGTTGTACCCGACGTATACAGAATGATAGCGGTTTCATTTTCATTTACTGAAACAGGTTCAAAATTCGGTTTACCTGTTGCAATCAGGCGGGAGAACAATTGCACTTTCTCCTTTGCTGCTTCAGGCAACGCTTCTATTTTTTCCTCGACATCATCACTCGTTTCGCAAATGATGTATTGCTCAATTGTCGGAAACGCAACTGCTGCTTTCTCAACTAACGGCAACAATTGATCTAGCGTAATAACCGCTTTTGCATCGCTATTATGTAAGATATAAGAAATCTCATCCGGCGAATAAATCGGATTGATCGGAATGGCTGTCGCGCCTATCCGCATCGTCGCATAAAGCGAAATTAAAAAATGCGGCGTATTCCCCAATAAAAAAGCGACATGGTCCCCTTCCTTTACTCCAACCCCTAACAATGCGGACGCGAACATCGACACCGACTGATCAAACTCAGCATAAGACGTGTCCTTTCCCATGAAATGATAAGCTGTTTTTTGCGGTTGCAATTTCGATGTCTCATAAACCCGTGTTACCAAATTCATTTTGACCATCTCCCTTTTCATTGAATGAATCATCATTCATTTTACAACTCCTATTATTATATAAGAAAAATTAAAAGTTCACAATACTTTTAGAAAATCTATCAATGATTCTATTAGTAAAGCACACACTTCTCTGTTTTTTTATTTCAATAGAACATTCACTTATCAAGCAGCTTTATTTTTTGTAGAAATGTCTTGCGTGAGTAAATTCAGGTTGGATAGGTCCGGGCGAGCGGAGGTGTTGTACTTTGAGCGGTGGATGAGAGGGTTCGATCGGATGGCGTGATTTTCGAGTGGTGGTTCGAGCGCTGGATGAATTTCAAATGGTATGAGAGCGGAAGCAAACAAATCACATGCTTTTTCAAGCAATCGCCCTATAAATGCGCAAGACAGCAATTGCTACATATGTTTTTTTGAGTATAAATCCAACTTATGGAAGCATGTGGCCGCGCACTTCATTCAAAAACGAAAGCACTTAGCTTAACTACGCCAAGTGCTTTCCTTCATTTTGGAGCTTTTATATGCGATAAATAACGCCAGCGAATTAAATAATAGTAGATAATTTGTACCACTGTCAAGCCGACTAACACGATTGTCAGTTCGCGAACGATCGATATTTCTGCCAAGGCATCCCATATGACTTGTAAGGATAGAAAGGCAAATGAGCTATGCATTATAGCTACGCCCCACGGCACGAAAAATTGGGGGATTAATTGTCGGTTGACGATTTTTTTTAATTCATGATCGGTGAGGCCCATTCTTCTTAGGACATCGAATTGTTTTTGATCATTTTCGAGCGATGTGTACAATCTGAAGTAAATGAAGCTGCCTGCAGCAAGCAAAAAGACAATCGCCAATAGCAAACCTGCAAACAATAGCAACGAAAACGAAATTCGTAGGACCGAATAATTCAGCCCCGGATTATCGAATGAAAAATGAAGTTCCTCGTTCAAGCCATTCAAATAAGACTGGTTGACAAACCGATCGATCGTTAGGCCGATATCCTTCGTCCTCTGCCAATCTGGAATATTGAACGCATAATAGACGGAAGCTGGCAATTGCTGAAGGCTAAGCAATTCATAATCATAGTCATTCAAAATAATGGCATTCATGCCAATTGCATGCGCCGGAAAGATTTGATAAGGATAGGCACCGCTAATTCGAATCTCAATGCCGCTCTCCAAAAGAACCGTATTAACGGTTCGATTATTCAATTGAGAAAATGCAGATGGGGTAGATGGCAAAAATAGTGCCTCTCCCCTTTTCAAAGCGAGTGGCTCATAGTCGAACGTCCGTGCAAGCCTATTGACATTAGACAATTTGATGATCGACACCGTGTAATCGGTGTAGGAAGACACTTGCTGTTGCACTGGAAATCGAACATAGTTGTAATCAATGTCATGCTCTTGCAATTCATTCACTAACCGCTGAATATGCTGCTGCTCCAATTCATTACCTGGAAAACTTTGATAAACAAGGCCTAACGGATTCATTTCCCGATATTGAGAGGCAAAAGACGTCAAAGAAGCTAAAATGCCAACTGATAGGAATGCCATCGTTGATACGATCGTTACGATGAAAAACATACGTGCATTTTCCTTTAATCGAATGACACCTTCAGAAAAGGCCAATAGGCGAAAATGACGCCAGAAGAATTTTTTCCGCGCACGGAAATAATGGAAAACCATCGGCAATGAATCCGTAAAGAAATAGTATGTTCCAACTGTTGCTAATGGCGGCAATAAAAAGCTTAACCCAATAACGATCGAGTTGGACGTGAAAGCGGCCATTATATAAGACAGGCTTAATAAAGCGAAACCGATGAAGCCCCGGACAGGCGAAAAATCATACGTATCATTCGCCTTTTGATCGCCTCGGATCAGTTCCTCGATGCTTTCCATACGGATGAGCGCGGGAGCAACGAGCGAGATAATGATAAACAAGCTCAAAAAAGCGCCGACCGTCAATGCAAACGGTTTCCAAGATAAATAGAGCGGCAAGGCAGGCAACATAACGAGCTGCTTGACGACCATAAAGAAAAACTTTGAAAACATGAACCCGAAAAACGTGCCTACACCGATTGAAGCTGTTCCAATGAGTAACGTCTCGGTGAAAATCAATTTATGAAGCTGTCTTTTCTCCATCCCTAAATGGAGCAGAATGCCAAATTCCTTCGTTCTTGCTTGTAGAAACGCGCGCATTGAATAAAATAGAAAAAAAAGTGTAAAGAAGTACAGAACAATATTGGCTGCTCCCATTCCTAAAATCGAAATTTCCTGAAGCGCGCTTCCTTCAATCGAAGGGTGAAACAATAGCATGGAATAAAGGAAAAAGACCATGACCGAAAATACGCTGGCAAGCATGAATGCTGCGTAAACTCTGCGATTGCGTACAACATTCCGATAAGCGAACTGTCGGAAATTCATGGCAATAGCCTCCCGCCTATAAGCTTATAAAATCCGCAAATCATTAACATTTCCTCCGAGCAATGAAAGCACGTTTAAAATGCGCTGGAAAAACGTCTGGCGTCTTTCATCCCGCAAAATTTCATTGAAAAAAGCGCCGTCTTTAATGAATAGCACACGATCACAATAGCTCGCTGCGATTGGATCATGTGTCACCATGACGATCGTCGCTTTTTCCGTATCATTTATACGGCTTAACAACTCCAAGACATCCTTTGCCGATTTCGAGTCCAAGTTGCCCGTCGGCTCATCCGCTAAAATAAGCTTTGGTTTATGAATTAAAGCCCGTCCAATCGCCGTCCGTTGCGCCTGGCCACCCGACAGTTCGTCCGGCCGCCTTTTCAATATCCCTTTTAAATTCAACTGCTCCGCCATTAAACGGATGCGTCGGTTCATTTCTGGTAAAGGAAGCCCTTCAAGGGTCAATGGCAGTACGATATTCTCTTCAACCGTGAGCATTTGCAGCAAATTGATATCTTGAAAGACGAAGCCAAAATTATGCCTTCTGAAGAGCGCTAATTCGTTTTGTTTTAAGCCTTCCGGTTCTACGCCGTCAATGACTACTCTTCCATATGTCGGCATGTCGATCGTTGAAATAATATTCAGCAAAGTCGTCTTGCCACTGCCTGAAGGCCCCATAATGGCGACAAACTCTCCTTCTTCGACTTCAAAATCAAGCCCGTTCAACGCCCGATGCATCACTTTGCCTTCGTAGATTTTGGTCACTTCCGTCAGTTCCACGATCGGTTTCTTCATCTTCGGACTCACCTGTCTCTCCGTTTTTAAACAATACTTTCACGACAGTCCCTCTTCCGATTTCCGAGTGAATCGTTAAAGGATGCCCTAATTTTTCACAAATCTCTTTCGCTATATAAAGGCCCATGCCTGTTGATTCGCCTGAAATCCTGCCGTTCTCTCCGGTGAAGAACGCTTTCGTCACCCGCTTTAAATCGGATGCGGGAATGCCGATTCCTTCATCACGAATGTTTAGCTCAAAGCCTTCTTTCGTCTGCTCAGCCGTAAAATAGACCCGTTTATTCGTTTCAAACGTATATTTCACTGCGTTTGTAATAAATTGACTAATTACTACTTTCATCCACTTAGCATCTGTCGGAACGATCAGGTGTTCATCGATTTGAATGTCGGGAAACACACCTTTCGTAATGAAGAGACGCTTATGCTCCGTCACAATTTGCTGTATAAAACATTTCAGCACAACTTGTTCAATTTGCATATCCTCTTCAAACGTTTCAAGCCGCGCATTAACAAGAACCGCATCTAAACCTCTCTGCAATTTATCAATTTCCTCTTGAATGCTTCGTTTATCCACTTCACCATCTTCTTGCAACAACAGCCCGATTACTGAAATCGGCGTTTTCATCTGATGCACCCATTGATTCATGAAATGCAAATGCCGATGTTGCGCAGCATATAGCGTTTGCACTTCATTTTGGTACAGCCCGTAAAGGCTCCGCATATAGTCAGCCGTTTGTCGATGCTCCGGCGACTGAACATGGCGAATCAGTGCATCTTCCATTTGCTTCGGCTTGCGCATTATCACATTATAAAAGGATCGTTGCATAATAAATTTCGCTCCTAAAAAAGCGCCTGTCAGCAATATGCTCATGACAACCGAATAGATCGCCGTATTATAACCTCTAAAGCCGTCCAACCAATATAGCAGTAATATGAACAATACTAAAAACAGCTGAAAAATAAGCAATGTCGTATGTTCTCTCAAAAATAGCAATAACTTCTTCATGATTCCTCCGAAGATAGCATGAACCGATAACCCGAGCCTCTCACCGTCTCAATTACAGACTGGACGCCATAATCGGACAGCTTTTTTCGGACGCGCGTCATATTGACATTCAATGTATTTTCATCCACAAATGATTGATCATCCCATAATTCTTCCAATAACGTTTCACGCGAAACCACTTTTGGTGAAGCCTCCATCAACAGTTCTAAAATGACACATTCCTTTTTTTGCAATGGAATGGCTTCTTCCCGCAAATGAAGCTCCATCCGCTCTATATATAAAGTGAGCGCGCCTAACTTCACCATCCGCTCCCCTTGCATTGGAGCATATTCTCCGTAAGCGCGTCGTAAATGACTTCTTATTTTGGCAAGGACGATCTCGTAATGGAAAGGTTTCGTAATAAAATCATCCCCACCATTTTCAAGCGCAAAAACTTGATCCATATCGCCTGAACGGGCAGAAATGAAAATGATCGGACACATCGTATGCTGACGCAGCTGCCTGCACCAGTAATATCCATCATAAGAAGGCAAATTAATATCTAACAAGATGAGATGCGGATCAAACGCTAAACATTCTTCCGTAATCGCATCAAAATCCTCAACAATTGCAACATCATATTGATATTTTCGCAACGTCTCCGCCAATAAATGTGCAATCTTCTTATCATCTTCCACAATGAAAATCCGTTGATTCCCCATCTTTCTCTCCTCCTTCTACCTTCTGTTAATTATACCGCAAAACCGTTGTTTTCGCTTAGCTGCAAAGTAGAGAATTAAAAAGCATGAAAGATTACCGGAGTGGAGAGAAGTGTTACTGGTACGGGAGAACACGATACTGGCGCGAGTATGTGATTTACTGGCGCGATTGAATACGTTACTGGCGCATCAGTACATTTTACTGGCGCGGCTTATCAATTTACTGACGCAGAAGTGCACAGTACTGGCGCAAGTATGTGATTTACTGGCGCGTTTGAATACGTTACTGGCACACCGGAACATTTTATTGCGCATGCTCCTACATAACAGCCTCTATATCGCTTCTTCATACGCTACCCTATTTTCATCTAATACGAGTAATTACATTCCAGCAGTAAACAAACAGTTAACAAAAAACAGCCATTTGAAAAGCATAATAGCCTTCCAAACAGCCGTTTATGATTAATAAATCAAATTAATAAACTCTTCTTTCGTAATGCCGCCTAATATTTTTGGAATATCAATTTCTTCAAGCGCCTTTGTAATGGATTCGCGATCGTATTGAACAGACTTCAACCTTTCTTCTATGACTGCAACTTCTCCTACTCCGAAGAAATCTCCGTAAATGTGGACTTCTTGGATATTCCCTTTTTCAACTTGCAAACGAACATCGATGCCACCCACAGGGAAACGATGGGAATGCTGCATATTGAATTTTGGTGATTTTCCGTAATTCCACTCCCAATTGCCATAGCGCTCTGCAGAAAGTTCATGGATTTTCTTCCAATCTTCGTCGGTTAGTTCCATGTATTGAATGTTCTCTTTGCCGCCAAAAATGGACTCCAAGATTTTTAGGCGGAACTCTTCAATCGTCATTGGCTCCTCGATGAATTCCGAAATATTTGCTACACGGCTGCGAATCGATTTAATGCCTTTCGATTCAATTTTATCCTTCTTCACTTTCAAAGCAGATACAACTCGTTCAATTTCTGTATCAAACATTAAAGTCCCATGGCTATACAGACGCCCTTGAGTTGCAAACTGTGCATTACCGGACACTTTTCTTCCGTCGATTAAAATATCGTTGCGTCCCAACAGCTCCGCCTTTACGCCCATTTCCGCAAGCGCTTTAATAACAGGCTCTGTGAATTTCTTGAAATTCCGGAATGACTCCCCATCATCTTTCGTAATAAAACTATAATTGAGGTTTCCTAAATCGTGATACACAGCACCGCCGCCAGACAGACGCCGCACGACATGAATGCCATTAGCGTCAACAAATTCTGTATTGATTTCTTCAACTGTATTTTGGTTTTTCCCGATAATAATGGACGGTTCATTAATATAGAACAGCAAAAAAGAATCTTTGTCTACGTCCATATTTTTCAGAATATATTCTTCGATGGATAAATTAATGCGCGGGTCAGTAATGCCTTTATTGTCAACGAAATACACTTTCATCGCTCCCTATGTAAATGAATTCCCCTCTATTTTATCCGAAATGTTCATTAATGTCTTGACATTTGATTACCTGTTATAATACACTCTTAATAATCAAAATAGTTATAGAACAAGAGAGGAGTTGTACGACCGATCATTACCTAATGGTTTGCCCTTAATCGACCTGCCTTGGAGCTTCGAGATGCAGTCTAATCGAACCGCTACTATTATTCTCCTTGAGTCGGCAGATGTTTAAACTCCGATACGGTTTTCATCCCACAAATTTGTGCTGACTCAAGTCGGTAAATGTTTACGGAACGTATTTTGGTGCAACTGTATATTATGAGATATACACTATTTTTTCTATACGCTGTTATATCACAAGAATATATTATTTATTTTATATTATAACAGAATTGGAGGGATACTTCATGTTGGAAAATGTAATTGATTTTTTCAAAAACTTGCCTGCTAAAACTTGTGTTTCTTGTGGAAAGGAAATTGAAGAGCAACACGAATGCTACAGCAATAAATGCGACGAATGCAATATCGTCTAATTTTTTTCGCCATACTGTTATATTACAATTAACCATTATTATATTTTATAATATAACAGATATTGTGTTAGTTTAGGTCTGAGCATTGCATAACCGCCAGTTTCCCACGAATTCTGTACGACTATTAAACAGTTAGTGCACATCAGAAAAGGAGGTCCTTTGCATGTTAGAAAATGTAATCGAGTTTTTCAAAACGTTGCCAGCAAAAGTTTGTGTCTCCTGCGGAAAAGAAATTGAAGAGCAACATGAGTGCTATAGCAATAAATGCGATGAGTGCAACATTCTATAATTGCTTACATCTATTCTCTTGGAGACTTGCTCTCAACACATTTGTCGACAGAGCCCATGAAAAAGAGAGTTGAAGAAAATGCTTCAGCTCTCTTTTTCATTCCCTAATATATCAGGCTCATTCGTATGAATCCCATTGACACCCATCGACTTCAATTTCAGCGCGTCCTCTGCATCGTTCACTGTATAGGCATAAACCGCTAACCCTTTATCGTGCATTGTATTGACAAACACTGGCGTAACCGCTTTATAGCTCACCCCTACGCCCGAAGCGTACTGCAGCACTTCCTTCAGTTCTTTTCGAGATAACTCCGCTTCTTCTCCTTCATCAAAAGATAATAACTGCAATAAAGGAATTTTCTCCTCCAATTTATGCACTTTTTTCAAAGCCTCTTTATCAAAGGAATGGATAACCGCCTTCGGAAATCCATTCTGATCAGTTCCTATCAAATCATAGCTTTTCATCAGATCTACCACTTTTCTCTCAATATCCGGATATTGCTCGGTGTCTTTTAATTCGACAACATAGCGAACTTCGGTGCCCATTTGCTCGAAGACTTCCGATAGTGTTGGAATTGCAATATCTTCATGATCCGCCCCGCTAGCGACTATTTTTTCGCCTTTTTTTCTATTTGCAGACAGTTCTTTCAGCTTATCCAACGTGAAATCTTTAATTTTTCCCGCTGCCTCGGTCGTGCGCGAAACGTCATCATCGTGCATGACGACTATTTCATCGTCTTTTGTCAAATGAACATCCAATTCGATATAATCAGCGTTCAAGTCTTCAGCCAATTCGAATGAGGAGAGCGTGTTTTCAGGCACATAAGCAGACGCTCCCCTATGGCCGATAATGAGGAAATCATCTTCCGGCAGCGAGCTCCGCCATTCTTTCATATTGACACAGCTTGATAGTATAAAGAGACTCCCTATCATTAACATAATCTTCCTCATCCTACCATCCTCTCTACTCTCAATGTACCCTACCTTTTTCAAAATATAACGTGCAATAAAAGGGTAAACCATTCAATGCTTTAGTGCTCCCTTTATCTAGCCATCAAACGCAAAAAGTTGAAACACAACGCATAAATCTCCCAATACACGCATAATGTTTTGAAAATGCTCATAAGTTAAATGGAATAGCACATAAACCGATTCAGCTACTCATAAGCTTATTAAAAAACGCATAAAGCATACATAAGCAGCATAACCACGATTTCATTCGCATTAGCGAACACTCCCATACATTGCTTAACAGTGACTATTGCCTTCATTCACTAACTTTCCTTACCTCCCCCTAACCTATCGATATAAACACTACTAAACACATATAAGAGCACTCCGAAAAACATGAACTTTCTATCTTGCCGCATTCCCATTCGGATAGAGAGCTCATCACCCCCTCCCTCTCCTTTTTCGCCCCCGAGCCAAATAAAAAATCCCCGAAAGTTAGATTCACTACTCTAACTTTCGGGGGTTGAACCAAGTATACAAACTTTTTATCCGAATAAATCGGCTATGACCTCTTCGACAGCTGCTTTGCCTTGATTGATGCAATCTGGGAGTCCGACGCCATCGTAAGCGGCCCCTGCCAATTTTACGTTCGGGAATTGGCTTTTCAACTCTGCCCGTGCTGCTTCGACTCGTTGCCGATGGCCGACCCGGTATTGCGGCCGGTCTTCTTTGAAGCGTGTAATGACAGTGAAATCAGGTTTGCCGTTAATTTGAATAATTTTACTTAGATCCGATAGAACAATTCGTTCAATCTCATCATCCGGTAAATCGACGATCGTTTCATCTCCTACCCGCCCTACAAATGCTCGGAGCAATACTTTTCCTTCCGGCGTAGTTGTTGGCCATTTGCGGTGCACCCATGTACAGGCAGTGATCGAATAATCGCTACTGCGGGATACTAAAAATCCAGTGCCTTCCATATCTTGCACGACTGCATCTTTCGGGAATGCCAAAGCGACTGTCGCAACTGAAGTCGTTTTAATATCTTGCAAGTCTGAAAGCAAGCCGTGCGGGGCGAAGAGATGGCTTGCCGTCATATGATCAGTCGCCATAATGACGGAATCCGCCTCGATGATTTCACCATTATTGAGTTGAAGGATTGCTTTTCCATCTCGTCGGTCGATTTGTTCAATCCGGCGCCCTTTCAAGACGGAGCCCGGTTCTAACTTCGCCTCCGCAGCTTCCACGATCGATTCCAAGCCGTTACGAAATGAGTGGAAAGCGCCTTGTTTTGATGCACCATGTCCATTTTTTTGAGGCACTTGCTTTGGCGTTGTTTTTTTCATGCCTAAGATAAGGCTTCGATGGCGTTTTTCTACCTCATAAAATTGCGGGTAAGTCGCCTGCAAGCTCATATGGTCTATGTCTCCAGCATATACCCCGGATAGAAGCGGCTCGATCAAGTTTTCTACTATTTCCCCGCCAAATCTGCGTCGAAAAAACTTTCCCAATGATTGATCGCCTTCTGCCCCTGACCGCGGCAGGAAAAAGTCTCCTGCCACACGCAGCTTGCCAGATACGGAAAATAGATTGGATTTCATGAATGGTCCCATTTTTGTCGGTATGCCCATAACGGATCCTGCCGGAATCGGCTGAAGCTCTTCATTGACAAGTATATATGCCTGCCCTGTCGCGTTGCGGACAAGCTCATTTTCAATGCCTAAGTCCTTCGCGAACTGGTCCATGCTTTTTTTACGGATTAGGAAACTATCCGGACCTCGCTCAATGACAAATCCATCTCGTCGGACCGTTTGTATTTTGCCGCCTAACCGATTCGATGCTTCGATAAGCAATACGTCCACCGGCAATTGCTGTTCCCTAGCCGTTTTTTGCAAATAAAACGCAGCAGCGAGCCCTGTAATGCCTCCGCCCGCGACAACGACTTTCTTTTTCTGTTCATCCATGTCCATCATCACTTCCTATCCGTGATCAGGCTTCTTTTAATTGTTCTAAAACCGCATCTGCTATCGATTCGATGAATAGCGGATTTGTATTTGGCATTTCAGGTCGATAGTAGGCAGCTCCGATTTCATCACAAACGACTTTACACTCATAATCATTGTCATAGAGGACTTCCAAGTGATCCGATACGAAGCCTACCGGTGTATAAACGAACGCTTCATAGCCTTTTTCATTATGCAAATCTCTCGTTAAATCTTGAACATCAGGCCCTAACCAAGGCTCTCCAGTTTGGCCTTCACTTTGCCAGCCAACTGCGTATTGTTTCACATTTGCAGCATCTGCAATCAGTTTTGCTGTTTCTTCCAATTGATCTGGATATGGATCGCCGAATTGCTTGATTTTTTCTGGCAATGAATGCGCGGAAACGACCAGGCATGCTTTCTCTCTTTGATTTTCTTCCATGCTGTCAAACGTGCTGCGTACTTTTTCCGCCCAATAGGAAATGAATTTCGGCTGTTTGTACCAGCTCTCTACAGATGTAATTGAAATGCCGTGTTTTTCAGCTTCCTCTTTCGCACGAGTATTGTACGATTTTACCGAGAAGGAAGAGTAATGTGGCGCCAAGACGACCGAAACTACTTCTTTAATACCGTCATTATTCATTTGTTCAACTGCTTCTTCAATGAATGGCGTAATATGTTTCAGTCCTACATACACTTTGAACTCAATTTCATCTTGCATAGCGTTTAGCTTGTCGCATAGAGCATTCGCTTGGTTTTCCGTAATTTTCGCCAAAGGAGAAATTCCTCCAATTGCTTTGTAACGGCTTTTCAAGTCTTCCAACTGCTCTGGTGCAGGCGGACGGCCGTGGCGAATGTGCGTGTAATATGGTTCGATATCTTCTTCTTTATATGGCGTTCCGTACGCCATTACTAATAGACCCATTTTTTTCTTTGTCAATAGGGACACCTCTTTCAAAAAGTATAATTACAGTTATTTACGTAACTGCGCGCTATATTCATGTACAAATTCAGTAAGCTTTTTCAATGTTGCTGGCTGCACATCAGGGAAGACGCCATGGCCCAAGTTGAAAATATGGCCCCCATGCTCGACACCTTGCTCAATGATCGTCTTTGCTTTTTCTTCAATAGCCTTCCAGTCAGCTAATAGCAATGACGGATCCAAGTTGCCTTGCAATGTTTTTGTCAATCCGCGCTCGCCTGCTTCTTTAATCGATAAGCGCCAATCAAGGCCAACTACATCCACCGGCAAGTCATGCCACTCATTTGCAAGATGGCTTGCTCCTACGCCGAATGTAATAACAGGAATATTCAGCTTGCGGATTTCTGAAAAGATCCGGTTCATAACCGGCTTGACATACATGCGGTAATCCTCGACATTCAACGCCCCTACCCATGAATCAAACACTTGAATTGCTTTCGCTCCCGCTTGTACTTGAGCAGTAATGGATGCAATGATCGTATCACCCAACTTGTCCATAAGTGCGAACCACGCCTCAGATTCGGATACCATGAACGCTTTCGTTAAATGGTAACCTTTTGACGGACCGCCTTCAATCATATAGCTTGCTAAAGTAAATGGAGCCCCTGCGAATCCGATAAGCGGAACAGTTAGCTGTTCTTTCGTTAAAATTTTAATCGTATCCAATACGAAAGGAATATGCTCCTCTGGAGAAAACTCTCCTAAGTTGCGAACATCTTGCACTGAACGAATCGGATTCGAAATGACCGGACCAACATTAGGCTTAATTTTTACGTCTACTCCGATTCCAGGAAGCGGCGTAACGATATCTTTGTATAAAATTGCGGCGTCCACATTATATTGATCTACAGGCAATTTTGTTACATATGCACAAAGCTCTGGCTGGTGTGTAATTTCTTCTAAGGAGTATTTCTCTTTTATTTTTCGGTATTCAGGTTGCGAACGGCCAGCCTGTCTCATAAACCATACAGGCGTATGACCGACTTTTTCGCCTCTTGCCGCTCGAAGCAGTGTATCGTTAAAAGTTGTCATAAATCGATTCCTACTTTCATTTATAATAATTATAATCTAAGACGTTTCCGCTTACCAATATAGACGTTTCCGCTTGTAATGTATAGTGTTATACCTTCTTGTCATATAATTGTGCGCAATTGTTCGTCCGATTTTGCCATCATTTCGTCAATGTTTGTTTTATTTACCGTATTGGGGGAAAATATGAATACGATCGTATAGGAGGTAACTATGATGAATATTTATATGACAACTGGCACTAGGAGCTTTATGGACACTGTACGAGAAAAGCATTCCAAAGAACAAATCATCATGATGCACGGCGAAGGCCACACACTTTTATTGCATGAAACAGAAGGCAAATCCGTCTTTCAATCTCCGAGAAAATATGAAGTGATCAGCTCTTCGGGGCAACTTGAGCATGAAGGATTTTTCGTTTTCAACAATATTCCAGTGAGCGACGAGGGACGCCCTGTTTTTGAACATCGTTTTTCAAAACGTGCCGAGCTAATGGACACTCAACCGGGATTTGTCGCTTTCCGTTTATTACGTCCATTGGAATCGGATACGTATATCGTTTTGACGGAATGGAAAGAGTCCTCTTACTTCGATTTATGGAAGCATTCCGCTGCGTTTAAAAAATCACATGAACAGCTTAACACGAAAGAATATGCCGACAACACGACTCATATTTTCACAAGCGCTTCCTACATTACGACTTATGTAGCGAAAGAAGATGACGAATAACTCCCTTCATTCCAAACGGACCTGTTTGCCGCCCACCAGCTGTATTGCTATAATTTATAATTATTATACAAAAGAGATGATTTAGGGGGAATTGGAATGAATGAGCTGCTGTTCGAAAAGTTGGATAACGCTTATGAAGAGATGGTCGTCATGAGAAGATACCTTCATATGCATCCCGAGTTATCTTTTCAAGAACATGAAACCGCAAAATATATCTATAATTTTTACGCAGACTTGGGTATTGACGTCCAAACAGGTGTTGGCGGCAACGGGGTCGTTGCCCGTATTAAAGGAGGCAGGCCTGGCAAAACGGTCGCATTGCGCGCGGATTTTGATGCATTGCCAATTCATGATGAGAAGGATGTACCTTATCGTTCAACAGTACCGAACGTGATGCATGCTTGTGGACATGATGGACATACTGCCACTCTATTGCAACTGGCTAAGGCTATTAACGAGCTGCGTGAGGATCTTGCAGGCGAATATGTTTTCATTCATCAACACGCTGAGGAATATGCGCCTGGCGGAGCTATTTCTATGATTGAAGATGGCTGTCTCGACGGTGTAGATGTTATTTTCGGGACACATTTATGGTCGCTTTTTCCATCGAAGACGATTGAATATTTAAGCGGGCCTATTATGGCTGCTGCGGATCGGTTCGAAATTATCATTCAGGGCGCCGGAGGCCACGGAGCTTCACCTCACCAAACGAAAGATGCCATTGCAATCGGTGCGCAACTCGTCATGAATTTGCAACAAATCGTATCCCGGCGCATAGACCCGATCGAATCGGCAGTCCTTTCTATCGGATCATTTGTTGCAGATAATGCATTTAACGTAATTGCAGATTCTGCCAAATTAGGTGGTACTGTCCGGACATTTAAACCTGAAATTCGTCAAATGATGGAACAGGAAATGAGACGTATCGTCGAAGGAACAGCGCTATCCCATAATTGTGAAATCCAATTTGAATATTTCCGTGGCTATCCTGCTGTCGTTAACCATGAGGCCGAGACAACATTTTTAAAGGAAGTAGCAGAAACAGTACCTGGCGTAGACGCTGTCGTTGAAACGGAGCCACAAATGGGTGGGGAAGATTTTGCTTATTATCTTGAAAAAGTGCCCGGCACGTTCTTCTTCACTGGTGCCCAGCCTGAAACCCCTTATCCACACCATCATCCAAAATTCGATATCGATGAAAAAGCAATGCTCATCGCCGCTAAAACATTAGGTGCCGCTGCCCTCGAATATCAAAACAAAGCTTGAACAGCAGACTGTATTCATTGACTCCTTAGTTTGTCTTGAAAGAGCGTATGACGAGAATCATCTGAAAGCATTATTTACAGATGATTCTTTTTTGTTTTATCTACATCATTTTTCCCCATTCATTTACAGGGAAATAGACTTATTTTACATTATAGTCCAAATTATTCATTAAAATGGTTGCTTTTAAAATTTTCTGTCTTATAATGGAATATAAAAGTAAAACTAAAGGGGGCATTTGGTTATGAATCATAACAAAGGAAAATATATTATTTCCTACAAGACGTATATGTTGCAGCCGCAAAAAGACGGATTTCAATTCGATACGAAAGTCATTGAACGCGACAACACGTTTATTGTTCCTTCCAAACCTTTGGCAATCGTTTCAAGATCATGCGAATTTTATGGCAGTTCTTATCAAATTTTGCAAAATTCCTCTAAACTTTTCTTAGGGAACGTGCACAAAGTCCCTATACTCATCGCCCATGCTCACTCTGTTGGCACTCCTGTTATTTTCTTGCCGACATTATCACCGCATTCAGAGCAAAATGTATGGATTTCCTATCAAGCGATCAGCAATATCGTAGCTGACGATTTAGGCTGCACGGTACATTTGGAAAATGGAGTAAAAGTAAAATTGAACGTCTCTGCCACTACCCTCTATAGACAGTATACTTTTGCCGGACTGCTTGAAAGAGACTTTTTCAAAAAGCAAAAAGACTTAAATCGCTCAGCCCACTTATTTCCCGAATACAACCCTTTTACGTTTTTGCCATCGCAAAATAGGCACTAAGCAATTCCTCTGTCCGGTTGCGTAGCCGAACATTTAAATATCGACGATAATCTTCGTAGCCGCCATTCATAAAAATATACTCGGTGAAAAGCTCATCTCCCTTATTGCGTAGCACTTTCATATCATGGCGTCTCAAATACGCTTTCGTCTCTTGCAATTCGGACTGTACTTGTTTCATCGCACCGTCAATCAATCGGATATAAGGGCCTTTCAATTTGAATGGCCCTTTTTCGACCAGCTCCCGATCACGTTGCAAGATAATGATGACCATTGGCAAATAAATCATATTTTCAAAATGAGGCAATGCCTTCGCAGGAATTAAAGGCATCTCATTTCCTCCTCCCGAAAGAACATTTGTTCCTATTATATGCATATACCTTAAAAATATCAACATATTTAGGGAATCCAATATTCACCAGTGCCTCTTTCTGAAAACAAAAAACCGCCTGCGCAAAATAAAATGCGAAGCGGCTCTATTCCTATTGAGGCTTGTCTGCATCACCAATATAATGGACAGCAGTCACTTTCCAACCATCGTCTTCTTTCACCATGACTGTCACTTGCCTTCCAGTCGGTTTCGTTTCCAAAGCTGTTGATTTTTGCTTAAATACAGTTTGTAGATTCGCAAAAACTTGTGCTTCATTTTCGTCCTCGTTAAATTTAACAATTGTTACATCCGTTGCTTCCCTGCTCACTTCATATTCTTGAAAAACATCTTCCGTATAAGTCCGTTCTTCTTCAATCGAAAAGCCTTTCGGATTTTTGGATAACGTTTCCATATAACGATCGACATCTTGTGAGTTAAAAGCAGCCATATACTCATCAAACGCTTGGAGAATCAATTTTTTTTCCTCTTCCGAGACGTTCGTAGCTTCTTCGATTGTTTCTCCCGATAAATTGAACCCCACTTCTCCGCTTTCATCGATGCCATGATCTATTGAACCAAATTCACTAGTCTTTTCTCCATCATCAACTGATCCTGTATTCACATTCGGATCATCCTCTTTGCCACATGCTCCTAATAAAAGCATGGAAGCTGCAATCGACAAGAATATCGTTCTTTTCATTGTATAATCTCCTCCTGCACCATTCTACTTCAAAATAAAAAGGCCTTCCAAATAGAATGGCCTATCTTGTTGACAAACACTTGCATACTTCGAGATCTGTTGGATGCGTGTCATGCGATCATTGCTGCAAATTGTTGCCTCTCCTTCGAAAGGCATGCAGAACGTTGCACAATAAAACTGCCCTCTACATGGCAAGCGTTTTCAAGCCAAGTTGGACAAACACCTATCCCATGACTAAAAACCTTAAAAAGACTGTAGACAAAGTGAACAAATACTTTGCCTATAGTCTTTGTTAGCTAAAATATATTTTTACTTCACTTCAACCCAACCGTTTTTAATAGCTGTTACGACAGCTTGCGTACGATCGTTGACGCCCATCTTTTGCAAAATGCTGGAAACGTGGTTTTTTACCGTCTTTTCAGAAATGAAAAGTGTTTCTCCGATTGTCCGGTTGCTTTGTCCGTCTGTCAACAATTGGAGAACTTCACATTCACGTTTCGTCAACAAATGCAGTGGGCGACGAATGTCATTCTGATGGAACGAGCCTTTATGCTCTCTTTCGCTTAGTCTGCGGAATTCCGAAACTAAATTATGCGTCACTTTCGGATGCAAGTAAGAACCACCTGCTGCGACAACTTTAATCGCCTGAACGATTGCGTCCGCATCCATTTCTTTCAGCATATATCCTAATGCACCCGATTTCAAAGCATGTGACACATACGATTCATCATCATGGATTGAAAGCATAATTACTTTCGCATCTGGAAATTCATTTTTCAAGTTTTCAGTTGCGTCAACACCGTTCGTTCCTGGCATATTAATATCCATCAGGACGACATCAGGTTCAAATTGACGGTACAGCTCCACTACCTCGCTGCCATCGTCTCCTTCACCTACCACCTCGAATGAATCTTCAAAATCAAGAATTCTCTTTACTCCTTCACGGAATAATTGGTGATCATCCACTATCAATATTTTTGTCATAGTCATTCCCTCCCAATCCCTATTCAACAAAGTTACTTTTTTCTAAAGGAACACGGAATAGCACTGTTGTACCGCTGTCGATTGTAGACATAATTTTCATCTCGCCTCGAAGCAGTTCAATTCGCTCGCGCATCCCGATAATACCAAATGATTTTTCTTTCGTTTCGTTTTGATCAAAGCCTTTACCGTTATCTTTCACGACAATATTCATTGTATCACGAAGCCATTCTACTTTCACCCAAACATCCCTTGAATTACCATGTTTTACGGCGTTGGAAATGGATTCTTGCACAAGTCTAAAAATGGCAACTTCGATGTTCGAATCAAATCGTCTTTCTTGTCCATTATTCATAAAATGGATCGTAACACCTTTGTCATACTCCATAACAGTCGATACATATTTTCGCAATGTCGGAATTAGCCCTAAATCATCAAGCGCCATCGGCCGAAGATCATATATGATCCGCCGAACTTCATGGAGGGCATTGCGCACCATTTCCTTCAATTGACTCAGTTCGGACAAGGCAGCCTGAGGGCCTTTTTCGACAAAGGATTTTTCAATCAGGCCGGAGCGAAGCAGAACATTTGCAAGCATTTGAGCCGGGCCATCATGGATATCCCGAGAGAGGCGCTTTCTTTCATCTTCTTGCGCCTGGATAATTTGTATGGCAAATTCTTGCTTTTGACGAGCAGTTTCCAGCGCCTCACCGACTTTTTTCAAATCGGAAGTCAAATATGTAATGACCGTTGTTACTTGATTGACTAAATGGTCTGCTCGTTCGATCGTCTCAAGCAATGCGACGATTCGGCGATCCAATTCGTCTCTGCGGACGCGTAACTGTTTTTCTTCCATCCGATTGATCGATAGGCGGACAAGAAGGTCATTCGCAACTTCATAAGCTTGGCGCACTTCTTCCTCGGAATAATTCAAGAAGTTTTTCGACACATCGGCGAGCCGTCTGCGAGAATGGCGAGTCATGTCTTCTAAATAATCTCCCTCAGTTATTACCCGGGAAATGTCCTCTTTTATGATTTCCAATTCTTTGCGCATGTCATGGTAACTTTGACGACTTTGCTCACTGATCGTGAAAATATCATTTTTGGACTTATCCATTACATTAACCATATTGTCAAATATATTTTCCAATTTTTGTATGTCGATTGTCTTCTCTGCCAATCCAACCCCTCCCGCATCCTGCTCGATCGTACAACATAGGGTATGTTGCAGTATTCCTGAATTCCTTATACACTTTGATATTATATCATCATATACCTATTTGCGTATTAAGATTGTATTACAAGTGACAGGAGTGTAGCAAATGAGAGAGGATTATCGTACCGTCAAACTTGAAGGCGAAAGTGAAATCGTCATACAGAAATCACGGTTCCTTACCTATGTAAGACGGGTGGAGACTGAAGAGGAAGCAATTGAGTTCATCCAGGAAATTAAAAAAAAGCACCATAACGCCACTCACAATTGCTCGGCATATATGATTGGAGAGCACGATCAAATTCAAAAAGCGAACGATGATGGAGAACCTTCCGGGACCGCTGGCGTACCCATGTTAGAGGTTTTAAAGAAGCAAGGGTTAAAAGATACGGCAGTTGTTGTAACCCGCTACTTTGGAGGCATTAAATTAGGAGGAGGCGGCCTAATACGAGCTTATGGACGCGCTACAACCGAAGGGATCGCAGCAACTGGTGTAGTCGAACGTAAATTGCATCAAATCGTCAATATCACCATAGACTATACATGGCTTGGTAAAGTTGAAAACGAACTGCGGCAATCACCATATCCTTTAAAAGAAATGCTTTACGAAGAAAATGTGCGCATCGTCATGTATGTTCCAATGGCAGAAACCGATAAATTTTACGATTGGATTACAGAAATGACGAATGGCCAGGCAGAAATATCAGCGAATTCGACAATCTTCCTTGAATTTGATGCGTGAAACAGTATACGAGAAAGATATTTAATAGTATAATGATGAAAGTTGACTGATAGTTGCATGAAATAGGCATTTCGACTGTGATATGCCGTTTAACTGTCGAGCCATCATAATGGCTAAATAAGTTGGCGCGGATTTGCAATCCAATGCCAATTTTCTTGGAGGCTCTTACGAGATATGAAAAGAAAAGATTTTAAGAAATTTAAAAAGAAATCGTCAAAAAAGCGACTGGCCATAAAAGTCGGTTTGCTATTCTCCTTGTCCGCTCTTTTACTTATTGCGGCTTACGCGCTGTCGTTGCAACAAAAAGCGGAACAGGCTGTTGACCGGGCATTCGAGGCTGTGCCGGAAACACCGAAATCGGAGCTACGTGCTGAGGCAAAAGTGGAACCTGCCAAAGACAATGTTTCCATTTTATTAATTGGTGTAGACGATAGTGAAAAGCGTATGCAAGGGGACGCCAATAGCCGTTCAGATGCTTTGCTTGTCGCTACGTTCAATCCGGAAGAGAAATCTGTGAAGCTGCTTAGCATTCCGCGTGATGCTTACGTTTATATCCCAAAAGTGAAATATAACGACAAAATTACACATGCACATGCTTTTGGCGGCACACATGCTGCAATTGAAACAGTCGAGGAAATGTTGGATATTCCAATCGACTACTATATTAAAATGAATTTCAATGCATTCATCGAAGTTGTCGATGCATTGGGCGGCATTGAAGTTGAAGTGCCTTATGACCGTCTTGAAAAAGACGAAAATGACAAAAATACAATTCAGTTGAAAAAAGGACTTCAAGTTCTTGATGGAAGACATGCGCTTGCACTCGCTAGAACTCGTAAGTTAGATAGTGATTTAGAACGTGGAAAACGCCAACAGATGATTCTTCAAGCAATCATTAAGGAAATGGTATCCGTCAAATCAATCACGAAATACGGCGATGTCATCGATGCTGTCGGTGATAATATGAAAACCGATATGACCTTTAAAGAAATGACGTCTTTCTGGGAATATGGTAAAGGCGGCATGCCTGATATTGACGCGATTACAATAAAAGGCTACGATGATTGGTCGACAGGTGTCTATTACTATAAATTAGATGAACAAGACTTAGAAAACATCCGGCAAATTTTAAAATCGCATTTAGGGTTGATTCCGGATTCTTCTGCTCTTACTGATAGTAATGGCAATATCGGGTCGGTAGACGAAACAGCAAATAGCTCAGATGATCTTTCAAATTAATTCAATATGAGAAAAGGCTATTTAAGGATTTTAAGCAATCCTGAATAGCCTTTTTCTTTATACTGAAATGCTTCCCTTTATACAGTTATGCAAAACATACTTGCCGCCAAACGAATCTAAAAATCGGCGATGTACGATAGGCTCGTACATCGCCGATTTTACATTGACTATTTTCCAATCATACGGACAAGATTCAATAATGGCCGATAATTCGTGCCCGCTAAACCAATAATTTCAACGAACAATTCAATCGCAATTAGCATGACGACAATGAGAACAATCGCTCCCCAAACAGTCGCCTGCGAGAAAAGGACAGCAGCTACGCCAAATAAAATGGCGATTCCGTAAATAATCAACACCGTTTGTCTATGCGAAAAGCCTACACGCAATAAGCAATGATGCAAATGCGATTTGTCAGGAGCTGAAATAGGCTGTTTCATCCTTATTCGGCGAACAATTGCAAAGAATGTGTCCGAAATTGGAACACCTAACATAATTACTGGGATGATCAAAGATATGACCGTCATGTTTTTAAAACCTAAAAGGGCCAAAACAGCTATCATATATCCTAAAAATAAAGATCCCGTATCCCCCATGAAAATCTTGGCAGGATGGAAATTAAAAAATAAGAACCCTAATGCGCTTGCGGCTAATATTGCAGTCGTTGCTACAACAAACACATTTCCCATTAAAACTGCCATGACAGTCATTGAAATAAGTGTAATTGTAGAAACCCCTGCCGCCAAGCCATCCAATCCATCAATGAGATTGATAGCGTTTGTAATTCCAATAATCCAAATGATCGTAATTGGAATGCTAAAGTATCCAAAATCAAGTTGGCCAAAAAACGGTAAATTAATAAAATCAATTTGTAAGCCGCCCCATGTAACAGCGACGCCAGCAGCAACCAATTGGCCTGCTAATTTCGCTTTGGCGGTAATTTCTAACATATCATCCAGAAAGCCTGTTAAAATAATGATAACGGCTCCGATTAGAATTCCGACTGCATGCTCGTCTGAAGGGCGCAATACCAAATAACCGATCATGAAGGCGCCGAATATTGCCATGCCGCCCATACGAGGCATGATGGTTGCATGCACTTTCCGATAGTTCGGACGATCGACTGCGCCGATCCTAAACGCCAATTTCATAACGAGCGGAGTAAGTATAATGGAAGCTGCAAATGCAACAGCCATAGCAAGGAATAACATGTCCTTCCTCCCCGAGAAAACAATTATTTAGATAGCCACAAGTATTATAGCATGTTTAGAAAAGGAAAGCATCCCACTTTATTATTTGACCAGTTTGCCACTACTGTACCCTATTCACAAGACCTCTATTCTGCAACATTCCATACTATTATTATACAATTCCTGTTCAAGGTAGTCATTTCAGTTTTTGTTTGATAAAATAGAACAGAATCCGCATTGGAATCAAACAGGCCAAGGCATGATTACGTACGGATTTTTTCGAGCCTGCTCGAAGCTTCCCAAACTATCCGTAACATCGGCCGGAGGCTTAGCTTGAATCAGTTAGGAGTCGAACTGCCTCTGATTTGAAACATAGTCTTGTATTTATCCCCGTCACAAAAAGTGGGGACTTCTGCTGAATCAAGTTACATAAAGGAGCGTCTATTATTATGTTATCAATGTTTAAGCGTTCAAATCAAACAAGCGAAAGACAACTTCGCAAATATCGTAAAGTTGTCCAACAGATAAATAAATTAGAATCAAAATACGAACCGATGTCAGATGAAGAATTGGCTCATATGACGGAAGTTTTCAAAGAACAGTTAGCGGCAGGAGAAGCGCTGCAAGCAATCGTACCTGATGCATTTGCTGTCGTTCGCGAAGCATCCAAGCGCGTATTAGGCATGCGCCATTTCGACGTACAGCTGATCGGCGGCCTCGTATTAACGGAAGGCAATATCGCTGAGATGCCTACTGGTGAAGGTAAAACGCTTGTCGCTTCCTTGCCGTCTTATGTTAGAGCTTTGGAAGGCAAAGGAGTTCATGTCATTACAGTGAACGACTATCTTGCAAAACGTGACTACGAACAAATCGGCCAAATTCACCGTTTCTTAGGTTTGTCTGTCGGTTTGAACGTGCCGATGATGCAAGGACCTGCGAAACAAGAAGCCTATTTGGCAGACATTACTTACGGAGTAGGAACAGAATTCGGCTTTGACTACTTGCGGGATAATATGGTGCAGCATCCTTCTCAAAAAGTGCAGCGCCCGTATCATTTCGCCATTATCGATGAAGTCGACAGCGTTTTGATCGATGAAGCGAAAACACCTTTAATTGTCGCAGGTAAGATGCAGGCGGACCCCGATTTACATTTTATCGCCGCGCGACTTGCAAAGCGATTTAAACAAGGTGTGCATTTTGATTTTGACGATGAAACAAAAGCCACTTCCCTCACTGACGAAGGCATCGAGCAAGTCGAAAAGGCTTTCGGCATTGATAATCTATATGACTTGGAGCACCAAACACTCTATCACTATATGATCCAAGCAGTCCGTGCTTATGTCATATTCAAAAAAGATGTCGATTACATCGTCCGCGATGAAAAGATCGAGCTTGTCGATATGTTCACTGGACGTATTATGGAAGGCAGAACACTATCCGATGGCCTCCATCAAGCGATTGAGGCGAAAGAAGGCCTGCCGATCACCGATGAAAATAAAGCACAAGCACAAATTACAATCCAAAACTACTTCCGAATGTATCCAAAGCTAAGCGGTATGACAGGTACAGCGAAAACGCAAGAAAAAGAATTCCGCGAAGTCTATAATATGGAAGTTATTCAAATTCCGACAAATCGTCCACGTGCGAGAATAGATTCTCCGGATAAGGTTTTTGCAACGATTGAGCAAAAGTATGAAGCGGTTGCGAAAGAAGTGGCAAAACGTCATAAAAAGGGACAACCTGTACTTGTCGGAACAACATCCATTTTACAATCCGAAAAAGTCGCTCAGTATTTAGATAAATATAATTTAAATTATCATCTATTGAATGCAAAAAGTGTCGAGCAGGAAGTTGATCTAATTTCCCAAGCTGGACAACCTGGACATATTACAGTCGCAACGAACATGGCTGGTCGCGGCACAGATATTATGTTAGGCGAAGGAGTAGAAGAAAATGGGGGCTTATTCGTCTTAGGTACAGAGAAGCACGAAAGCCGCCGAGTCGACAACCAGCTGCGTGGTCGTTCCGGCCGTCAAGGAGACAAAGGTGAGAGCCAGTTCTTCATTTCCCTTGAAGACGATATGTTTAAACGTTTCGCCAAAGATGATCTGGAAAAATTCATGAAAAAAGTGAAAACGAACGAAGAAGGGCTTGTTGAAAATCCGGAAGTCCATGAATTGACGGAACGCACTCAACGAATTGTGGAAGGGGCACACTTCTCAATGCGTGAGTACAACTTGAAGTTGGATGATGTAATCAACGACCAACGCGGCGTCCTTTATTCATTGCGTGATAAAGTCCTTGAAGGCGAAGGTCTTTTCGATCAGTTGAAAACGATGGTTTCCGAAGCTGTCGAGTTTGTCATATACGATAGTTGTCCAGAGAATGAAACACCAGATCAGTATGACTTCGATCGAATTGAACGGACATTGAACGGATTGCTATTGGAGCCGTTTGACTTGCCACGCACTTTGGAGAAACCACAAGATATACTGAAAATATATGAGCAACCAGTTGCAGAGCTATTTGCATATCTTGATACTTTCGCTGATAATGAACAGGTCAATCAATTAATTCCGCAAGTGATGTTAAGTCATATTGATACGATGTGGGTGAAGCATTTAGACGTCATGGGCCGCCTGAAAGAAGGAATTGGTTTACGCTCCTATGGACAGGAAGACCCTATGCGGATTTACCAGCGGGAAGGATTGCAATTGTTCGCAACACATTATCAGAAATTACGCCGAAATATCGCATCTGAAGTGATTAACTTCATGAAGCTTATTTCGCAGCAAATGGAGGCCCAAGAATCATGAAACTATTTTCTATGTTTAAGAAAACCGAAAAAACAGGGGCAGACAGTACAATTGATTCCCAGGAAATTATAGAGGGCGCTGCACAGTCTGCGGGGACCGATGAAGTTGAAACAGAGCTTTCCCTTCATCCTCAATGGAACCTTACGCAAGAGCAGGAATACGTATTTCGCTTTTTAGCAAATGAGCTTGAACCATTGAAACCGAACCAAATTTCATTGTCAGGGATCGATATTGACATTGAACCTGCAAACGGCAGCTGGCTCGTTAAATCATTCTTCCGTTCTTCTCTTGAACAATCGATTTCTGTTGGTTCAGTAGAATTAATGCTTTTAGATGAAGACGGTAAAACGCTTGCTTCACAGGAATTCGATTTAAAAGAGTTAGGCGATATTCCAGGAAAAAGTTCACGCCCATGGGTATTCGTCTTCACGAAGGAGAACATTTTTGCCGAAGAGCCGCCGACAGAAAATTGGAAGTTAGCATTTAACGTCCAATCAATGGTTCCGCACAAATTAGAGTTGGATCCTGCTTGGGAAAAAGGATTGTCCGATGAACAAAAAGATGCTCTATCTAAAGTAGTTGACAAAATGCCAAAATTGAAACCGCGCGAAGTGAACTTTGCCGGCTTCCAAGTGAAGAAACAAGAAGACGGTGGAATTGCAGCTTCCATCTTCATCCGCAACGGCCATTCAAAGCAAATTAATATTGAAAAGCTTCCATTGGAATTAGTGGACGCAACAGGCGATGTCGTCGCAAAAGGCTCTTTTGCACTTCCACCACTTTCCGTTAAAGCGAATACTTCAAAACCATGGACTTTCATTTACCCGAAAGAGATGGTACAAAAAGAGAACCCAGATTTCTCCCGCTGGACAATCCGCGTTCCGCAATAATTCGTAAAGGGGCTGTCCAGAAAGTCAGTGAAAACTGATTTTCTGTGATAGTCCCTTTCTGGTTGGAGAATAAATGGGGAACCCCTGACAACCGTCGCTTTCCGTTCCAGGCGCAC